>NZ_DIAC01000134.1:50124-55631 GCF_002414625.1 Methylophaga sp. UBA5088
GCTTGAGATTCGTCATCCGGGAGCCATTAGACCTTGGCAGCATGTATTGGAGCCTTTATCAGGATATTTATTACTGGCTCAACACATGGTTGAGCGCGGTGCGGAAGTAGCTGATGCATGGAATTTTGGTCCTGCTATGGAAGACACGAAGCCTGTAGATTATATTGTGGAATTTGCTCAGCAGCGTTGGCCGTCTCTTGATTGGTTTGCTCCTCAGCATAACGAGCATCATGAAGCATCAATACTGATGCTCGACTGTAGTAAAGCCCGACAGCAATTAGACTGGCAACCTGTTTGGCATATTGATGATGCGCTCTCTCTCACATTTGACTGGTATGATGCTTTTTATTCTGGAAAGCCCATGCGCGAGATAAGCCTGCAACAAATTCAGCAGTTTGTTCAGGACAGTAACGCGAGCTCGATAACATAAAGCAACATTATGAACCCAATGCATTCTCATGATATGACAAATCACGCTGCGACTTTTGCTTGCGGTGAACTGTGTATTGTCAATAAACCTGCCACCTCGCCAACTTTGTGTGTCGTGATTTCTCAGGAAGAAGCCGTCATAGAATGTTATGAATTACTGGCTTTAACAGACAATCCTTCAACTTCAGGGGATAACTGGTTTTTGTTATCGGAAGCGACAGCAAGCCGTTCAGCAGAATATCTGGATTTACGGCAGCCTATTTTTACTGGTCCAATGAATATCGCCAGTCGACAAGGTCAACTTTCGGCTTCAACAGTCGATGCGTTATTACGTGCCTTAGTTCAACGTCAAGTGAAACGCTACAGCCAGCATAAATTTCAATCAAAGGCTTTCCAGCCTGGGCAGAATGCTGTTGCTGTGTCAGGAAAAGTTTTGGATAACAATGATATCCAGCATATGGTGGATGCCTCACTGGATGGCTGGCTAACAACTGGACGGTTTAATGCCCAGTTTGAAAAAGCACTGGCTGAATTTATTGGTGTCAAACATGTTCTCACGGTAAATTCAGGTTCATCAGCGAACTTGTTGGCATTAACTGCACTGACTTCACCTAAGTTAGGTGATAAAGCATTACAAAAAGGCGATGAAGTCATCACTGTCGCGGCTGGGTTTCCGACTACGGTGAATCCCATATTACAAAACGGTTTAGTGCCGGTTTTTGTTGATATTACCTTGCCTTCCTACAATATTGATGTCAGTCAGCTTGAGGTGGCGTTATCTGATAAAACCCGAGCCATTATGATGGCTCATACATTAGGAAATACGTTCAATATTGATGCTGTTGTGCGTTTTGCTCGTCAACATAATTTATGGTTAATCGAAGATTGTTGTGATGCTCTGGGGAGTACCTATACACCTTCTGTAGAATTAACGGATTATCGTGGTCTGCCCATCGCCATAAATGAGCCTCGACATGTCGGTACCTTTGGTGATATTGCTACCTTAAGCTTTTATCCGGCTCATCATATTACGATGGGAGAGGGTGGAGCGGTTTATACCAATAATGGCCAACTGAAACTGATTTTGGAGTCATTCCGTGATTGGGGTAGAGATTGTTTCTGTGAACCCGGTAAAGATAACACCTGTAATAAACGCTTCAGTTATCAGTTGGGACAACTGCCGTGCGGCTATGATCACAAATATACCTATTCACATCTTGGTTATAATCTGAAAATTTCTGATATGCAGGCCGCTGTTGGCTTATCTCAATTGGATAAAGTCACGGGCTTTATTGAAAAGCGTAAAGCTAACTTTCAACGTTTACATGATGGCTTAGCTTGCCTACAAGATTATTTATTACTGCCGGAAGCAGAAAATAATGCTGAACCGTCCTGGTTTGGTTTCGCTATTACCTTAAAACAAGGTAATCGAGCTGACTTTATTCAGTATCTTGAACAACACAAGATAGCCAATCGACTGGTTTTTGGCGGAAACCTTATCAAACAGCCGTATTTTGAACAGCAAAGCTATCGTAAAGTTGGTGAATTAACCGTCACCGATCAGGTCATGAATGATTCGTTGTGGATCGGCGTTTTTCCGGGGCTATCTGATGAGATGATTGATTATATGATCGATACTATCCAATCTTATTTCAAAGTGTGAGTGATGACTGACAAAACATCGATGTATCAAAAGTTATTTGTGCTGGAAATGGCCAATAATCACCAAGGTGATATTGCTCATGGCAAGCAGGTTATTCAGCAGATGAAGCAGGTTTGTGATGATTTCCCTTTCCAGTTTGCCTTTAAATTGCAGTACCGTAACCTGAAAACCTTTATTCATCCTGATTATCGAGATAGACAAGATATTAAATACGTAAAACGATTTCGTGATACAGAGTTAGACGAAGCCCAATTGCTGGAATTAAAAAAAGCCATTGATGAAGCAGGCTTTATTTCCATGTGTACGCCGTTTGATGAAGCCTCTGTTGACTGGATTGAACAACATGGTTTTGACATCTTAAAAATTGCCTCCTGTTCACTTACCGATTGGCCATTATTAGAACGTATCGCTCAATCCTCTTTGCCGCTGGTGATGTCTACCGCCGGTGCCACGATGGAAGAGATTGACAATGTCGTTCAGTTTTTCTTACATCGCCACAAACAATTAGCCGTGATGCACTGTGTTGGTGAGTATCCAACGCCAAGACAAAATCTACAGTTAGGTCAAATTGCTCTATTAAAACAACGTTTTCCTGAGGTGACGGTGGGCTATTCAACCCATGAAGATCCTAATGAGTCGGAAGCAGTGAAAATGGCCGTCGCCATGGGCGCGCAGCTGTTTGAAAAGCATGTTGGGGTAGGTGAGCTCAATGCTTACTCGGCGAACCCTGAACAAGTCAGACAATGGTTACTCTCAGCGCAAGAAGCTTATGCCATGCTTGGTCTTGAGGGCGAGCGTGTGACGGTGACAGAGACAGAATTAACCACACTGAATTCATTACGCCGAGCGGTGTTTGCTAAACAAGATCTCGCTGCAGGCAAAGCATTGCAAACAGAAGATTTTTACTTGGCGATTCCAAGTCAACCCGGTCAACTATTGGCCAATGACTTATCCAAATACAAACAGTTTGAGTTAAAAGCGGCGGTAAAGGCTAATGAACCTTTATTACTCAAGCAGTTAGAAATCACCGATACCCGTGACATGGTTTCAGCTTCATTATCTAAAGTGTGTGCTTTATTACGTGAAGCCGGCATTGCTATTGCTGATGGGGTGAACTGCCAGTTATCGCATCACTATGGCATTGAGAAGTTCGAAGAAACAGGTGCGACCATTATTGATGTGGTTAACCGTGAATACTGTAAAAAGATTCTGGTGTTACTGCCAGGACAAAATCATCCGGTGCACGCTCATCATAAAAAAGAAGAAACCTTTAATGTGCTGGCGGGAGAGATGTACTTACAACTAGGTGATGAGCTAAAAACCATCAAAGCCGGTGAAATGGTCACCGTTGAGCGCGGTGTTAAACATGCTTTTAGCAGTGAAACTGGGGCGATATTTGAAGAGTTATCCACCACACATTTCACTGATGATTCGTATTATGACGATAAAGCTATTAACCAAAACAGTCGCCGCAAAACCAATCTAATCTTCCGTGCTGACTGGCTAACTTCGGAGTGGGCATGAGCGAACAACGCGTTGCTGACTATATCTTTGCCCGAGTGGCTGAATTAGGTGTTAAAGAGGTTTTCTTACTTCCTGGTGGAGGGGCCATGCATCTGGTGGATGCCTTGGGGCAGAATCCTGATATCACTTTCATACCGACTCATCACGAACAAGCTGCAGCGATTGCGGCTGAAGCCTACTCTCGCGTGAATGAAACACTCGGCGTGGCGCTTGTTACAACGGGACCGGGTGCGACCAATGCTTTGACTGCTGTAGCGGGTGCCTGGATTGAGTCTGTACCACTGCTGATTATTTCCGGTCAGGTGAAACGGGCCGATATGAAAGCTGATAGCGGTGTACGGCAAATGGGCCCGCAGGAAGTTGACATCGTGTCGATGGTTAAACCCATTACCAAATATGCCATCACCGTTGATGAGCCAGAGAATATTGGTCTTTATCTTGATAAGGCTTTACATGAAGCGATGACAGGACGAAAAGGCCCTGTCTGGCTGGATGTGCCTTTGGATGTACAAGCCAGTTTGATTGAGCCGGAAGAGCTAGCCCGGGATGAGTCGAATACAGACAATGAGTCAGACTGTGCACTTGAGCTGGATGAAGTTATCCAACTCATTCAGCAGGCTGAGCGTCCTATAATTTTGGCTGGTCATGGTATCCGTCTATCAGGTGCCGCTGACGCATTCAAACAACTTTATGAAAAAAACGGTATTCCGGTATTAACCACATGGAATTCTCTGGATCTAATTCCTTACGAACATTCATTATGTGCTGGTCGACCAGGTTCAGTGGCACTGAGACCGGCAAACTTTGCCGCCCAGAATTGTGATTTATTGATCAGTATTGGCGCACGTCTGGATAATGTGGTTACAGCACACAATCCGCAAAACTTTGCTCAGTATTCCGATAAGGTGATTATCGATATTGATGCCTCTGAACTGAAAAAACATCAGCTACCCAAAGCCCGTTTGATTCAGGCGAATGCCAAAACCTTTATTGAGCAGCTTCTGGCTGAGGTGAATGATACACCTGCCGACTATGCTGACTGGATACATAAAATTGCAGACTGGAAACAACGCTATCCACGCTGTGATGGAGAAAAATTTCCAGAGCAAGGTGAAATTAGTCATTATCATTTCATCGATCGTTTATCTGCTCTCACTAAAGCAAATGAGCTTATTATTACGGGCAGCTCAGGGCTGGCAGTCGAAGTCTTTTACTCCACTTTTGTGAACAAAACGGGACAACGTATTTTCCTCACCTCGGGTTTAGGTTCTATGGGCTATGGTTTGCCCGCGGCGATTGGTGGCTGTCTGGCCTCAGGTAAAAAGCCCGTTGTTTCGGTTGAAGGTGATGGAAGTTTGCAGCTTAATCTTCAAGAATTAAGCACCTTAAAATCCCTCAATTTACCTATACGCATGTTCATTATGAACAATAATGGTTATGCCTCCATTCGAAATACACAACGCAATTATTTTGATGAGCGCTATGTGGCAACTGGTCAAGAAGCTGGATTACTGATTCCGGATTTAGTAAAACTCGCAGAAGCAATTGGTCTTGATGCTGTTCGTATAAATGACGCCAGTGAGTTGGATGAAAAAATCCAATATGTGCTGAATCATCCAGGCCCAATTCTTTGTGATGTCTCTATCATCAAAGACGAAGCGTTATGGCCAAAAGTGTCAGCTAATCCTCAAGCGAATGGTTCGATGATATCCATGCCCTTAGAAGATATGACACCTCTGTTGTCTTTAGATCAGTTAAAACAGGAAATGTTAGTGTCCTTAGCTGACATTTCTCAACAAGTGGTACGAGGAGATGGTTGATACTCAAAACCGCAAATCATTAGCATGCCCATGTTGTCTGTCGCTTATAAACCATACTATAAATAGTGTAT
>NZ_DIAC01000134.1:55732-61156 GCF_002414625.1 Methylophaga sp. UBA5088
CCCATTGCCATCATGTTTGGAAAGATGTTGACCCCCATTGGGTAAGTAAACATTACATTAAATTAACAGGTCGAAATGAACTTCCTGATAAATACGTAGAAAAAAAACTTCTTGAGAGAGTTGAGTATTTGGCACCTTACTTAAGGACAGGGATGTCAGTATTAGAGATCGGATGTGCTGAAGGGGAGCTGGGCAAGAAAGTTAAAGAAAAGTATCAATTGGAATACTATGGCTTTGAAATTTCGCAAGATGTCATACAAGCCATGACAGTTCTTGACGGTGTGTTCCGTTTAGCTGATCAAGTGAGCGAAGAACGGAAGTTTGATCTCATCATGAGTTTTCATGTATTGGAGCATATCTCTGATCTTAGTGCTGTCATTGTAGATTGGAAACATTGGTTAAAGCCTAATGGAATAGTGATTCTGGAGGTGCCTAATAACGCTGGGCATCCGTGGGTTGAGGACGATAATAACCCTGAACATATTCACCAATTTGGAATGAGTTCAATAGCTGCTTTATTGCAAAGGCATGGCTTCATAATCAAGATGATGAGCACCGGCTTTTTTGAATCACCAAGTTATACCGATAGCATTCGCTTAGTAGCTGAGTTGTCACTGTCTCGAAAAGACAAACAGGATAGCCTGATAGAAGCTATCAGAAAAACGATACATGAACCCTTTGATGTTTTTTGTGTGGGTGGGGATTTTAAAAACTACATAGAGCCGATTATGCCCCATCTAAACGTCATATCATTATTCGATAATGATGCAATGAAAAAAGAGATGGGAGGTAAACCTGTCATACTTTTCGAAAATGAAAAAAATGAACAACGCCCCATTTTAATAGCGAGTATTCGTTATGAGGAGCAGATCCGTGACGAGTTGCTTCAGAAAAAAGTGTCTTTAAATAATATCTATTATCTCAGCGATATCTTGCTGGGGGTGAATAGCAATGGCTGATAAGCATTTCGCTTGGAACAGGGCTTGTCAGGTTTGTGGGACATTGAATCTGTCGGTTTTGTATGAGAACCAACTTGCTGTCATTGATGGTAGAGACATGAGCTATAGTGTTACAACCTGCAGTCACTGTGGATTTCATTATGCGAATCAGCTACCTAAGGCATCATCGTATCAGTCTTACTATCGATCTTTGTCTAAATATGATGTCACTCTTTCTGCCAGCTCGATACCAGAAATAGATAATTATAGAGCTGAGAAAGTTATCTCTTTCATCCAGCCATATATTTCTTTGGATAAAAAAGTTTTTGACTTAGGGTGTGGACATGGAACGTTACTCAACTGGTTCTCGATGAGTGGTTGGTCAAATATCTATGGCGTTGACCCAGCCCCAAATGCTGCCGACCAAGCAAACCAGCTTTATGGTTTGTCCTGTATTACAACGGGGAGCTTGGAAAATGCAGTGTCTTTAAATCGGCTGATAGAGGCTGATTTAATCTGTCTGATGGGAGTATTGGAGCATCTGCCCAACTTATATGATGATCTCACCTTATTATTAAATAGTGTGAAAGAGGATGCCAGCATACTGATTGAAGTACCTGCTTGTGAGCGATTTACACGAGGTGATTTTGAGCCCTATGGCGAGTTCTCTCTGGAACATATTCAATTTTTTAGTGCAAGTTCCTTGGACAGATTAATGGAGAACTTTGGTTTTTATCCAATAACGTCTCACATCTTGGATTTACCTCCAGGAACAACGGACAGTCTTTTAAGCCTCTATTCGCGTAAACAAAAAACAGATAATGTCATCGCAACTGATACCGCTTTGGATGAATACATGGCAGAGTCTGAGAGTAAATTGCAGCTAGGCTTAAGTAAAATAAAGTCATTGGTTCGGCAGCCCGTAATAATATATGGTGCAGGTAGCCATACCGCACGGTTACTACCCTATCTCGATGACTGTCAGGTTTCTCAACATATTGTTGGCATTGTTGATGGCAACACAAATCTTCAGGGTAAGCAGATGGGAAAATGGGTGATTGATGTGCCAGAAATATTAATAAACCGCTGTCCTGATATCCCTGTTCTTGTCTCTTCATACCGATCTCAGAATGCCATTAACCATGTGCTTAGTGACATTTATCCAAATCCTATTATAACGATGTACCAGCTATGAATTTAAAACATATTCTTTTTGACTTTGATGGCACAATCATTGATTCGGCACCATGTATTCTCAATTGTTATGAGCAGGTCATGTCGGATCTGAATATCACACCATCTGTTCCGATAACTGCGTCGATAATTGGCCCTCCTCTTACTGACACTGTAGCCATGCTGGCAAATACTGAAGATGAAGTTCTCATCGAAAACATGGCAACCGCGTTTAAAAGCTTTTATGACAGCCGTGTGGCAACAGAAACGCCAATGTATGCTGAGATAGAGGAAGTATTAGCCTGGTTAAATGAACAGAGGTATCAGCTATATATCGCAACAAACAAGCGTTATGAACCAACCATGGCAGTTATTGAACATTTATCACTAGCAAAGTATTTCACCGATATTGGTGCCGTCGATCAGTTACCCTTAGGAAAGCAAAAAAAATCGCTTCTTATCCAAAGGTTGGTGAAAGAACATAATATTGAAGAAAAAGAAGCACTTTATATCGGAGACAAATTAGACGACTATCAAGCTGCTACATTCAATTCTATGCCATTTGTTGCTGCTGGCTGGGGGTATGGGGACTGGGAGTCATCAAATACTGTGTTCCATTCACCATTACAACTGCTTCATTTTATAAGCAATTATAATGGCTGAAAATTTCTCTGAGTTAAATGTTGATGAGTTAGCTCAGGCTGATATTAATCATCTCCTAGAGTTTGTTGACTTCTCCTTGTTATCCGATAAGCACCTTTTCGTCACTGGTTGTACCGGATTTATGGGCTATTGGATATTAATGACGATTCATTGCCTAAATATCAAAGGGTTTAATATACAGGTAACGGGTATATCTAGGCATCCTGATGAGTTTTATCAGCGACACCCTTTCTTTTTAAGTAAAAAGTGGCTTCATCTAATTAAGGGAGAGATCAGAGATTTCCCATTCAAGAACGAGGTCTATGACTATGTTATTCACGCAGCCATGGATACTCGGCCAGATAAATTAAAAAATGGTAGTGACTTGATTGATATTGCCACAAGAGGCACAAAGCGAGTTATTGAACAGGCGAAAATGGCTTCTGCAAATTCTATTTTGATAGTCAGTTCAGGTGCAGTATATGAGTCTGATTATGTTCCGCAAAAACCAGGCAAATTAAACTCAGCGAATTATTACAGTATCGCTAAGCAACTCATGGAGCAGGTCGCTCTTAGCGAAACTGAAGGAAGTATGTGTCAATTAAAACTGGCCAGATGTTTTGCTTTTATTGGTTATCTTTTGCCAAAGCATCTTGCTGTTGCACAGTTCATCAGAAGTGCTTTAAATGATGAATGTATCACTATTCATGGCAATGGTTCTCCTGTGAGAAGTTACCTTTATGCGGCTGATATGGCGCTATGGCTATTACAAATACTTATCAATGGGAGAGATAAAGCAGCCTACGATGTCGGTTCTGATGATGTAAAATCCTTAATTGATCATGCTGAACATATTCGTCAAATTATTGCTCCAAATAAATCTATATTTGTGGGGAAAGGGGGCGCTAACCAAAGCAGTAGTCGCCAAGTTTATGTTCCAGATATTACGACTGCAAAAGATGAACTAGGGTTAGATGTGTGGACAGACCTTCGTGCCGCAATTAGAAAAACCATGGAGATGGAAAATATGTTTAATGATGACTTATGCTCGTTTCAGAAATAATGATCAATAATTCCGTCATAAAATTCACGTAAAGGTTTTTTAATTCTTTTGGGTCTCGTTGTATTCTGTTTTAGAAGCTTTATGAATGGCTGTATTGTTGTGTTTGTGTCTTTTTATTCCGTTCACGCTAATCGTGGTGAGCGATGGGCTAATTGAGCAAACGTGATTTTCTACATCAATTACAAACTCTGAGCGTGTTCCGATAAGTAATATATCAATATCCATTCCTCTCTGTGATTCTGGCTGTGATATGGACTGTCCAGATTGCAGAAAAGGCAAACCATGCTCCAGCTCATTTTTATCAGTAATCCAAATGAGATTTCTCAGAAAATTGGGATGTTTTCTGAATAGTTTTGTTCCTCTACCGGCTACACCCCATAACCCTAGCTTTGCTTGTGGGTGATGAGTTAGCTCCTGCCTCAGCCAACTTGCTAACGCCTCAACATCATTGTCTATATTTATTAACATTTTCATTTCGGTAATCAAGCTATCCCAAAATTGAGGGTGCGATGTGGAGTAAGGGATCGCTTCTTTTAGTATCAGCTCAGCCCCTTTATGTTGATCTGGTTCATGTTGCATCCGGGCAAACAGTCTGCCTGCCATGGAGTAGTAGCTCTTCCATAGTATTTCTAGGGCATTCTGATCGAACGCAGTTGATTGCAGCCATCTAAACAGCTGATACGTGCCCAAAATCATATTTTTATAAGCGTAACCTCCCCACTCCCATCCGTTGATGCCCTGTAGTAAACAGGGTTCAGCCACATAAGCAATCGGCTCACCCGCCAGAGGAGCGAGAGTAAGCATTGCATGAGGAAAACAATCACTCATATTGGTGGATGAGCCATCAAGGCTATCAGTAGGATTTAATGTTATCTGTTCTCTAATAAATAATTGTCGGCGACAAATAAAACAAAAAATGCCGCTAAAAGAGGCTGAGATGTTGTCAGAGGGAAGCTGAGTCAATAATTCGATTTTGTCGAGTAGTTGCCAAGATGTTTCATTAAATTGAAGTTTATTGAGTTGCGTTTCATTGGGGTAGCCAGATTGCCCGTAAATAATCTCATCTCTCTTGGCGATATTGATCCAACCAAAGTTGAGGTAGTGGTAGCTGACGTCGGGGGCTCTCGCGAGAGAATCAAAAATATGCTTGAGCGCGCTGGGAACAATAAGGTCATCATCACCAACGATCCATATAAACTCACCTCTCGCTAGTTCTGTGGTCGCAAATAATACATTCTTAGTGAACCCAACCGTTTCTTTTTGGCATCCATATTGAATCGGAAGCGGGCAAGATTCAACTACCTTCTTTGTCTCATCTATTGAAGCGTTATCGGCAATAACAATTTCAACTCGGTCTAGATAGCCCTCGACGACTCTGGCTAGTTGGAACAGCATTGACTTGAGTAAATGGGCTCGATTTAGTGTTGGTATGCAAATTGAAAGTATGGGTGTCATTATTTGTCTGCATTTATTAAAGTGACAACAAGAATATGGCGATAGCCTGAGTTTGACAAATTAGTGTAGTGGCAACATACGGAAGTTAAGTCGATGGCTTAGTAAAGAGGAATTAATGGCGCGATTGAATTTTTTTACAACGGAACAGCAACG
>NZ_DIAC01000134.1:61220-69193 GCF_002414625.1 Methylophaga sp. UBA5088
AACGGAACAGCAACCTTTCTATATCTACACCTCAGAATTTGTTAATAAATTCGCTGGTGTTAGAGCTTTACACTATCTATGCCATGCACTAAACCAGCTTGGTGCTGAGGCATATGTCGTGGGAGCGAAAAAGGTCGATACCAGTTTGAGGACTCCGCAGTTAACGAAGCTTGATGTTGTTCGTCATGAACGTTTAGGCCTCTCACCTATCGTCATTTATCCAGAGGTCATTTCCGGTAACCCTCTCGGGGCAGAAAATGTTGTACGTTGGTTGTTGAATGCACCAGGCGTGGTTGGCGGTGATAAAACTTTTTCTGAAGATGAGATGATATTTGCCTTCTCAGCTGATTTTATTCCAGTCAATATTGAAGCGAATATCCTTAGAGTTCCTGTTGTTAATAATACTTTATTCAATAATCGTGATAACCCCGAGGATCAGAGCCGAGAAGGGATTTGTTATTACGCAAACAAATATTTAGCCAGTGGGAGAGCTTTAACTGAGCATATTTCGGGTGCCAGAAGCTTGTGCCAGGATGTTTCTTTGTCTCAGGCTGAGCTTGCCAGCATTCTTAGAAAAAGTGAATTGTTACTCTGTTATGAACCTTCTTCAATAGTCGCTGAGGCGCTTTTGTGCGGTTGTCCTGTCGCGATGATACCCACACCATATCTGGATAAAATCGATGGTGATTTGAATGGCCCTGGTATTGCATTTGGAACTGATCCAGATGCCATAGCAATGGCGAGAAATACGGTCGCACAGGTCGGTGTAAACTACGAAAAACTAATAAACGATTGCACCACCCAGATCGAATGGTTTGTGATTCAAACGCAAGAGTTCTTTTCAAAAAGAAAGAGATTATCGAATGCATGGGTTGATAAAACACTAGCTTACATAAATGGTGTTGTCTCCGAACAAAGTGATGTATTGATTGCAGAAAGGGAACGTCTTTCCAAAAATAAACGATGGTTATATCAACATGAGTTGTCAGAAACCTCTGTTATGTCACTTGCTGAACGAATGTCAAGTACTTGGACAATGACGCCAGGTTTTCATTTACTTATCATCGTCAATGCATCAGAACTAGAGGCTCTTTCCAACACGATTGAGTCACTTGAGCAACAGCTCTATCAAGCTTGGGGTTTGACTATCCTAAGTAATATCCCGGCCCCAGATGCGTTTTCCTCTGTGCCTGAGAATATTGAATGGGTCCAGATCTCAGGGAAAAATCTGAATGAAGACATCGAACAGGTTGTGGTTGCTGCTCAGCTTGACTGGATTATGCAGTTAATCCCTGGAGATAAATTAGCCCCACATGCCTTATTGAGTTTTGCGGATACGATTAACGTAGAGACAAAAGCGCAGTTTATCTATAGTGATGAATTAGTCGATGAGTCTAAAGCTGATATCTGGTTCAAACCTGAGTTTAGTCTGGATTATCTGAGGGCCTATTCATACTTAGGGCGTTCATTCATTGTCAGTAGAGAAGCCTTTGAACAGGTCGGTGGATATTCAAACTTAGCTTATGTGCACACCACCGATATGGCATTTAAGGTGTATGAGCAATATCAGCAATCAGCGTTTTCTCATATCCCTGATGTATTGCTCACATCTATTCCATTAGAGATTAATAAAGAGCTATTGGCAGAAAATGAATGGTTGACCCGCCATGCACATCTAAACAGGAGCGGTATTTCAGCCACAATATCGAACCCCAAAAACAAGCCGCGATTCCAGACAGTCTATAGCACGAAAAATCAGCCCAAAGTCTCTATTATCGTTGCTCATCATAACTATGTTTCCTACCTTGCCCGATGTTTGGAAGAGTTAGAGCTCAACACGACCTATATTAACTACGAAGTGGTCGTTGTAGATGTCATGAGTGATGTCGAAGATCTCGAAGATGTGTATGCTGAGATGTCAGAAATGTGGGGGGAACGTTTCGTTTCAACACGTTTTGAACAGAAAAACTACTCGGCAGCTATTAACCATGGTGTGAACATCGCTAGTGGTGATTATATTGTTGTTATGTCTTGCTTTGCTATGGCTGTGAACGGCAATTGGTTAAATGAGATGATGCCATTGTTGGCCAGAGAGGACGTGGGGATTGTGGGTGCCCGTATCCTCGATGATAACAACAAGATTATTCATGCTGGAGGCGTTTTCGGTATCACGGATGATGTCAGTGGTCTATTTCAAGGGCTCGATATTACTGAACCGGGCTATATGGAACGAGCGCATTGCATTCAGCAGTATTCCTCCGTGTCATCAGCATGTTTCGGTATTGAAAAACAGACGTTCATCCAGGCTGGAGGGCTGAGTGAAAGTATATTTTCAGATACGTGTTATACCGTTATGGATTTATGTCTCACTATCCAGCAGCAAGGTAAAAAGGTTATCTGGTCACCCTATGTCACCTTGTTTCAGGACAAAAAGCTGGCAGAGCAATCAAATGGTGTGGCCGATTACAATTCTCACAGAGAAGAGTTCATCGTCGAAAAGTGGTCTGATTTGTTTACACACGATCCTTTCTATAATGACAACCTGAGTCTGCGCTCACGATTTTTTGCACCAGAGGTAGATATTCAACGACAGTGGGACCCTCGGTTTAATTTAAAAACACGGGTTGTTGTTTTTCCTCTTAATGGTTCTGGCACTGGCCAGTATCGCATGATTGCACCAATGCAGGCTTTGGCAAAACGAGGTGATGTAGAACTCACATGGATGCCGTTTCATGAGTTCAAAGAGCAACCATTATTGCCGACCTTATTTGAATTGATGCGATTGAAGCCCGATGTGATCTACGTGCAACAAATGTTGACTGATGTCACCTATAATTTTCTTAAAGAGGTCAAAGCGCACACCCAAATCAGCATTGTCCTTTCCTTGGACGACTTGGTCACCAACTTGCCAAAAATGAGTGATAGAAAAAAACTGGTTTTCCGGGATATGCGTTCAAGGCTCAGAAAAACACTCGCCTTATGTGACCATACAATCGTCTCTACTGAGCCATTAGCGGAGTTATGTCGTCAATATACTGATAATGTGACGGTTATTCCTAATAGGTTGGAGTTACAACGCTGGTTTAATCTATCCTTACCACAGAAAAAAACTTACCCTAAACCCCGAGTGGGTTGGGCTGGGGCGAATCAGCATGCCGGCGATTTGGCTTTAATGACTCATGTTGTCAAATCATTGGCAGATAAAGTGGATTGGGTTTTTATGGGGATGTGCCCATTAGAACTCAGACCTTATGTCAAAGAGTTCCATCAATTTGTGTCGTTTAATCAATATCCGCAGGCTTTAGCCGATCTTGACTTAGATCTGGCTATAGCGCCTTTAGAGGAACACCCTTTTAACGAAGCAAAAAGTAATTTACGTCTGCTTGAGTATGGCGTCATGGGCTGGCCTGTGATTGCCAGTGACATCTATCCATACCAGCAAGATGGCGCGCCTGTGACATTAGTTCCAAATGATGAGGTTGTGTGGATAGAAACTATTCTTGCCGCTTTAGCCGAACCGGAGAAAATTGCCGCTCAAGGCCGGCAGCTTCAAAACTGGGTACGTCAAAAATTTATCCTTGAAGATCACTTGCACGAGTGGTTGAAAGTATTTAAGTTTAATAAAAACAAATAGTTAATGGTTTTTGCGTTGACCGATTAAAAAACTGGTACGCAAACTGCTTTACTCCCATCGAGTCTGGTAACCCTTTGTGGCTACAGGCAAATAATATTTGAAATGGGAGAATTCAAATGCCATTAATCGTAAATACTAACCTTGCGTCGCTTAATGCGCAGCGGAACTTAACAAAATCGCAAGGTGATTTGAACACTGCATTACAACGTTTATCTTCTGGTCTTCGTGTCAATAGCGCTAAAGATGATGCTGCTGGTTTATATACAGCTGAACAAATGACTGCGGATATTCGTGGTGCTAATCAAGCGGCAAGAAATGCTGCTGACGGCATCTCATTTGCTCAGGTCGCAGAAGGGGCCTTGGCTGAAATCACTAACAATCTACAACGTATCCGTGAAATAGCGGTACAGTCAGCTAACGGCACAGTCACAGATAGAAATGGTCTGCAAGCCGAGGTAACGCAGCTTGAATCAGAAAATGCCCGTATTATTGCAAGTACCCAGTTTAACGGTACTCAGGTCTTGGGTGGCGTCTCTTTGACATTTCAGGTGGGGGCTGACGCCGCTGATACTGTAACTGTAGCGGCTACGGCTGCGACGACGACAACTGCTGATGTGTCAACCTCTACAGGTGCATCTACTGCTCTTGGCACACTTGATACTGATATTAATAATCTCAGTCAATTACGTGCGACCTTTGGGTCGATACAAAATCGGTTTGAAGCGGTTATTTCGAATCTGCAAAGTTTAGCTGAAAATACGAGTGCTGCCCGTAGCCGTATTATGGATGCGGATTTTGCTGAAGAAACGGCGAAATTAACGCGAGCTCAAATTCTGCAGCAAGCGGGAACATCTATCCTTGCACAGGCGAATACCTTGCCACAGAACGCGTTATCCCTGCTTCAGGGATAAGCTGAAAAAAAAGTAAAATGTGAACTGGGTCAGACTTTTGCAAAGTCTGGCCTTTTTTTTTGTAAATTGCCTTAAAGAAATCCTAATCCCATGCCGCTAATGTTTTCGGAGGCGGTAAAAACTAGACAATTCATAGTTTGTCCGCCATGTATAAAGCGAGCCTAGCTCGACCCTATGAGGGAGTAAATCTCATGGCATTAGTAGTCAACACAAACATTGCATCATTAAATGCACAGCGTAACTTAAACAAATCTCAAAGCACACTGAATACATCTTTACAGCGTTTGTCTTCGGGCTTACGTATCAATAGTGCAAAAGATGATGCGGCTGGTCTATATACTGCTCAGCAAATGACAGCTGATATTCGTGGTGCGAACCAGGCAGCACGTAACGCTGCAGATGGTATCTCTTTGGCTCAGGTGGCTGAGGGTGCTTTAGCGGAAATCAGTAATAACTTACAACGTATTCGTGAAATCGCGGTACAGTCTGCTAACGGTACTGTAACCGACCGAACAGGTCTGTCTGCTGAGGTGACCCAGCTTGAAGCAGAAAACACTCGTATAGTATCTAGTACAAAATTTAATGGTACTGCAGTACTGAGTGGACTGAGTATTTCAATTCAAGTTGGTCAGGATAGTGGTGATACTGTATCTGTATCTGCATCTGCTCTAAGCAATACTACAGCAGACGTTTCAACCTCTACTGCAGCCTCAACTGCACTTGGTAATTTAGATTCAGATATCAACACTGTGAGCACATTGCGTGCTACATTCGGTTCTATTCAAAATCGTTTTGAAGCTGTAATCTCAAATCTACAAAGTTTTTCAGAGAATACATCTGCAGCTCGTAGCCGTATCATGGATGCTGACTTTGCTGCTGAAACTGCTTCTTTAACTAAAGCGCAAATTCTGCAACAGGCTGGTGTATCCATCGTATCGCAAGCGAACGTTATTCCTCAGTCTGCATTATCACTGTTGGGATAATAACAAAAGGATGAAACGCATGGGCCTGGTGGGTAAACTACTCTCCAGGCTTTATGCCGTTTACAAAAAATTTAGATTAGGAGGAAGACAATGGCTAATAATGATCTGTTAGTGCAATCTGCCCTTCAATCAGTGCAAAGCAATGTTACTAGTCAGTCTAAACCGGTTACGCAATCTGTTCAGACTGAGACTGTTACTGAATTATCTGTTCAATCTCAAGCTCTTCAGAAAGAAGCTGAGAAACAGAATGGCCAGCAACAACAACTTGCAGACGATTTGCGTGATAAGGTGGCTCAACTTAACGATTATATGCAGAATATGAACCGAAACCTGCAGTTTAGTGTCGATGATACCAGTGGGGATACGGTGATTAAAGTAATTGACTCAGAAACCGAAGAAGTGGTCAGGCAGATCCCTTCAGAAGAGATTCTTGAGGCAAGACACGCTGCAGAAAAATATCGCGGTATATTGCTAGAAACAAAGGCTTGATTGGCTCAAAACTTGCTGCAATTTTGCAATTAAGTTTAGGCGGAGAATTGACATGGCGACAATTTCATCATTAGGCGTAGGAACGGGACTCGATCTGGAGAGCATTGTTACAGGCTTAATGGATCTTGAGCGTCAACCGCTCGATAGACTCGAGAGCAAGCAGAGTATTATCAACGCACAGATCAGTGCTTATGGTTCGTTTAAGAGTAAACTCGATTCTTTTCAAACGGCCATGGCGTCGTTGGCAAGTGCATCCAGTTTTAAGGTTTTCCAGGCTAACTCTCAAGACGAAGATCTGTTCACGGCAACCTCCAGCAGTTCAGCATCGGCTGGTTCCTACAATATTGATGTCACCCAAGTTGCCAGTCGAGATAAGTTAGCGTCATCTGCATTTACCGATTACAACTCGATAGTCGGCGAAGGCACACTGAGTATCAGTGTGGGAAGTGAGAGCTTTGATGTCACTATAGACTCTGGTAATAGTTCCCTTGCCGGTATTCGTACCGCCATCAATAATGCTTCTGATAATACTGGCGTGACGGCATCAATCATTACAGATGATAGTGGTGCCAGATTGGTTCTGACATCAAACGAAACCGGGACTGAAAATGCGATCAGTGTCTCTGTGAGCGGTGATAGTGATGGTAATAATACCGATACATCAGGTTTATCAGCCTTTGTTTATAGCTCTGGCGGTACAGAAAACTTGTCATCTATCTCCACGGCAAAAGACGCGATTGTTAATATTGATGGCTTCACGACTACCAGTAGTTCAAACTCCATAGCCAACGCTATTGATGGAGTGACATTAAACGTAAAAGATGTGGGTAGTTCGACACTCGATATCACAAGAAATGATGAGGCTATCTTAGAGTCAGTAAACGAGTTTGCTTCGGCATACAATGCGTTGATGACAGAAATTAAATCTCAGCGAAGTGGTCAATTAGAGGCGGACAGCACACTACTTACAATTGAACGCCAAGTCAGAGATGTCTTCAATTCGGGAGCCAGTATCACCGGCTCGAGCTTTAGTTATTTAGTTGAAGCAGGCATTTCTTTTGATAAAAATGGCGTGATGACGGTTGATGAAGATAAAGTCAATGAGGTCTTAAGTTCTGACTTTAACTCATTTGCGAACCTGTTTTCAGCTGAAGGTGAAGGTTTTGCTAATCGTTTAGAGTCTCTAGCTGATACCTGGTTACAAACAGATGGACTGATTGACTCAAGAGAAGAAGGGCTCAATTCGCGTTTAAAAAGAATGGATTCGCAAAAAGAGCAGATGGAAGCACGTCTTGAAATGACGGAAACACGTTTACGAGCTCAGTATGCAGCCATGGATACCTTGGTCAGCAGTTTACAATCACAAGGCAATTATTTGATTTCGCAACTATCCGCCTTGAATTCAAAATAAAGTAGTATGATCCCTAGGCATTAAGGATTGGAGTATGCAGGTAATGGTGAATAAAAAAGCGATGGAAGGTTATGGCCGCAATGCCATAGAGTCGGAAGTAAATTATGCCTCGCCCTATCGAATTATTCAGATGCTGATGGAAGGTGCGCTTGCTCGCGTCGCCACTGCAAAAGGCTGTATTGCCCGTAATGAAATTGCTGAAAAAGGTCATCAAATTTCTTGGTGTATCCGTATTATCGAAGGTTTAAAAACCAGTTTGGATGCTGAGAAAGGCGGCGAAATTGCCGAGAACCTGGATTCATTATATGACTATATTACTCGCCGCTTACTCGAAGCGAATGTGAGTAACGATGTCACTATATTAGACGAGGTCACTAAACTCCTTGAAGAAATAAAAGCTGGGTGGGACGGGATCCCCCCTGAGTTTCACTAGTTATGTCTGAGATAACACGTCTAAGACAGGTATTAAGATTAACTGAGGACATGAGTGCTGCAGTGAATGCTGGAAAATGGAGTGATGTCTCCACTTTGACAAAGCTACGGGA
>NZ_DIAC01000134.1:69294-72625 GCF_002414625.1 Methylophaga sp. UBA5088
ACTTTGACAAAGCTACGGGCGGAATTAATGGAAAGTATATTTCCTCTTGATAATCATGTTGACCAGTCAGAAGCGCGTCCATTAATAGAACAAATTATTAAGTTAAATCAGAGTGTTGAGCAACGTTGTCTTGATGCAAGACAAACGATCCAAACCGAGTTAGGCCAGTTTAATAAAAACAAAAAAGTGGCAGCAGCCTACCAATCTAACTAGTACGTCACATCTTGCTTAAAATTAACCCGTCATAATTTTGACAATGTCTGCCAGAAAATGCTTAACTCCAGTTATTCAAGGCTTATCGCCAGTTTAAAACCCAGTGAAGAGATGGAGTGAGTATGAGTGTAAATAATGTATTGGTCGTGGAAAGTGATATTGACCGATGCGAGATGTTAAGCACACTCATTGAGTTTATAAATTGTCAGCCGGTGGTGATTTCAGAATCAGACCTTTGGTTTGAGCATGTAGAAAACCTTGATGATGTGGTGATGGCCATAGTGGGTGACTGCGGCGGGCAAAATCAAACTAAGCAGTTACTTCGAGAACTGGTTAATCATGACTCACGGGTTCCCGTCTTTGTTCTTGAATCTTCCTCTGGCGAAGCATTAGACTTTCCAGGCACCATTGGTTCTATACGTTACCCCATTAAGTATCCTCAACTCAGCAATGCGTTACAGCAGGCGACCATCTATCGGGGGATGACGGCTGAAGCCAGCACACCCAATAACTTATTCCGGTCACTGGTAGGAAATAGTCGGCTCATTAAGAATGTGCAGCGGATGATTGATCAGGTCTCTGACTCAGAAGCCAATGTGCTAATTCTGGGCGAGTCAGGAACTGGTAAAGAAGTCGTTGCTCGTAACTTACATCACTTTTCATCCAGAAGAGATAAACCCTTTGTGCCAGTCAATTGTGGGGCCATTCCAGGAGAGTTACTGGAAAGTGAGTTATTTGGTCACGAAAAAGGTGCTTTTACCGGGGCGATAACGGCCAGAAAAGGACGTTTTGAAATGGCTGAAGGTGGCACATTATTTCTGGATGAAATAGGCGATATGCCACTGCCAATGCAGGTCAAACTGTTACGTGTACTCCAAGAAAGAACCTATGAAAAAGTAGGCAGTAATAAAACACAAACAGCCAATGTTCGCGTGATTGCCGCCACACATCGTAACCTCGAAGAGCATATTGCTGATGGTCGGTTCCGTGAAGATTTATTTTACCGACTGAATGTCTTTCCTATTGAAATGCCAGCATTAAGAGACAGACCAGAAGATATTCCGCTGCTGATTCATGAATTGATTAAACGTATTGAACATGAAAACAGAGGCACTATTCGACTCACCCCTGCTGCGATTACCTCATTATGCCGTTACCCATGGCCTGGAAATGTGCGTGAATTAGCGAATGTGGTCGAACGATTAGTGATTCTCTATCCATACGGCACGGTCGATTTTGATGATCTTCCAGAGAAGTATCAGCTAGAAGGTGATGAATTACCTGAAGAAATTACCAGCATCATTGCCGCTGGCCCACAGCAAGAAGCTTCAAGGAATCTACCTGAGGCATCGCCAGAGATTAAATCCGTGCCAGAGACATCCTCTGACCCAGTTAATTCAACCTCTAGCCCAGAAGATATGGTGTTGCCAGAAGATGGTATTGATCTGAAAGAACATCTTGCCAATCTTGAATATCTATTGATAAAACAAGCGATAGATGATGCTGAGGGCGTGGTTGCTCATGCAGCGAATAAACTGAAAATGCGTAGAACAACGCTAGTAGAGAAAATGCGTAAATACGTGATTCAACGCGATACTGAATAATCGAAGGAACAACGTCGATCTTTTGACGTATTCTATTTAAGTATCTGATAAATAAGGTTTTATGTTTTGGGCATGGTAATTGCTCAGGCTCTAATACAATGCAATAGTGCATGTAGGAGCAAGAAACATGAATCTGAAATTATCACTGGGTGATCATTTTCAACAATCGAATTATCAGTCGCAACCCTTTTCACGAGACATCGATCTCAGCACTATTTCAAATGTCAGCCATATCTCAGCTGAACATATTCAACAACCCAATAACACCGATGCGGATCAACTTGCCAATCGTCATAGTCGTTTATTGGCTGTGCTACCCGCAGGCGTTGTAGTAATTGATGGTTCCGGCTTTATTCAAGAAGCCAATGAGGCAGCGATATCGCTATTGGGTGAACCTTTGTCAGGTGAGCGTTGGGTAAATGTCATTGAACGGGCTTTTGATCCCAAGCCGAGTGATGGTCATGATGTTTCCTTAAAAGATGGCCGCCTGGTTCACATTTCAACGAACCCACTTGGTCATGAACCTGGACAAATTATCCTACTACAGGATGTAACCGATACTCGAGCACTGCAAAGTAAAGTTTCCCATCTGCAGCGTTTATCGACCATCGGTGAAGTCACAGCAAGACTGGCTCACCAAATCAGAACCCCTCTGTCATCTGCCATGCTCTATCTTTCACCTTTACTGAAGGAGGGGGCTGATGAACAAGTTAAGCAGCGTTTTGCGACAAGAGTAAAAGACAGTCTCACCCATATGGAGCAGTTGATTCGTGATCTTTTATCTTTCTCTAGAGGGAATATGGCATCACCCTCACCGGTGGCGGTGAGTGAGTTATTAAGTGAATTAGAACAACAGTTTTCTGCTCAAAATGATGTAGAAAACAGCACAGTGACGATGACACTCGTCAACCAGGTTAATGACGATTACATCTATGGTAGTCAATCTGCATTAATCAGCGCCATTACCAATCTACTCAATAATGCTCGTCAAGCATGTGAAGGTCATGGTCAGATTGAGGTGATGGCAGAGTACGCTGAAAATAACGCCAAAGAACAATGCATCCAGATCAGCGTAAATGACAATGGAGAGGGGATGTCTGAAGCTGAGCTAAATAAAGTGTTAACGCCTTTCTACACCACTCGTTCTAATGGCACCGGACTTGGGCTTGCCGTTGTTCAGTCAATTGTCAAAGCCCATAGAGGCTTACTTGCGATCGAAAGTGAACCCAAAAAAGGCAGCTCAGTAAAATTATTGTTTCCTATTTATACATCAGCAAATACATCGCCAGAGCAAGCAGAAGAGGAGGTCGCATTATGAATCACTCAAATATCTTAGTGGTCGAGGATGATGCTAATCTTCGCACGGCATTATGCGACACACTTGAACTCGCTGGTTATCGAGTCGTTGGCATGGAGCATGGTCAGTCTGCACTGGATAAGATAGCCAGCGAGCCTGTAGGTTTACTATTAAGTGACTTACAGATGTCACCGATGGATGGACATACTTTACTGCA
>NZ_DIAC01000018.1:0-197 GCF_002414625.1 Methylophaga sp. UBA5088
CATGATGAACTGGTATTTGAAGTGCCGAAAGAACAGCTGGATATGGCAAGAAAAACCATTGAAGATTTTATGGTGAAAGCCGCTCAGTTAAATGTGCCGCTGGAAGTGGGTATTGGGGTTGGTGATAATTGGGAGCAAGCACACTAACTTTAGTTGCTCAAATATAGTCTCTTCTAATTTCGCCTTAATGGCGAGTC
>NZ_DIAC01000018.1:344-17094 GCF_002414625.1 Methylophaga sp. UBA5088
TTAATGGCGAGTCAGGGAAATGCTTGCCCATTTCCCTAACAACCCTAGGGCACCCCACCGTGCTGGCCTGCGGCTTCACTCGTCATAACATTGATTCAGGCAGTCGGCTAAAACTCGCTACGCTCAGACACTAGCCTCCCTCAGACCTGAATAAATGTTATTCCTCATCAGCACAAACGGGGAATATAAGCCTGTCTCACCTTCCCGTCTATTGCCGCCAAAAATTAGGATTGGTTGATGGATTAAGTGGTCGAGTGTTTGACCGAAGGGAGTTTTCGACCACGCCATCAAACAAGTTTAATTTTTGGATCAAAGGCAATATCGGGTGCCCTTTTGTTTGGTTCGTTTATTTTGGGCATGCACAAATTCGTCTGGAACGAATTTGGACGCCAGAGGCGCCCGTAGGGTGAGTGACATGGATGTCACGAATCAAATTAAATGAATGGACTGCAATTAACTCAAAATGATATTGCTAGTCAGCAACAGGCGCTAAGTTGGTTTTTTATAAAGTCAGACTGAAATGATAAATAATGATCGTGCTTATGAATCTGAGCGCTTTTTAGCTCGCGGATGCGCTGAATCATACACCTTAGCAAGATGCTGAAAATCCACATGAGTATAAATCTGAGTCGTACTAATATCGGCATGTCCCAACAGCTCCTGCACCGCACGTAAATCACCACTGGCTTCAAGCATATGCGATGCAAATGCATGCCTGAGTCGATGAGGATGAACACGATCAGAAATACCTTGTTTTTTACCCCAGTAACTCAGTCGTTTTTGGATAGAACGCACGCCTAAACGTCGTCCTTGTTGCGTGATAAAAACGGCTGGTTGATCAAAAAAGCCGAGTTGATCGCGTTTATCCAGCCAATCTTGTAATGCAGATAAAGCTTTGCCACCAAAAGGACAAACCCGGTCTTTATTTCCTTTACCAGTGACATGCACCAGATGATCACCAAAATCGATATCTCGTAACTCAAGAGCAGCCAGTTCAGCTAATCGCAGACCGGAGGAATAAAAGAGTTCCATCATGGCGCGGTCTCTTGCAGCCACAAAAGTATCAGGGCGTGTGTTATTTAGTAAGGCATTCATCTGATCCACATCCAGTGTAGATGGCAAGCGTTTTTCTGTTTTAGGTGCTTGCACTGCTTGTGCTGGATTGAAGTCAACCAGGCCTCGTTTAATCAGAAACTGATAAAAAGAACGCGTCGCTGATAACATGCGCTGAATGGTTTTGCCAGACAAGCCTTTACGATGCAAAAAAGCGATGAACTGTCTGAGCTGACTGGATTTAAGAACCGTCCAGTCTGAGATATTTTGTTGCTCGATATAGTCTGCAAGTTGCAGTAAATCGCGACGATAATTGTTAACCGTATGTTCTGACAAGCGCCGCTGTTGTGACAAATTGTCCAGAAAGTCATCAACGGGGTGAATTATCTCACTGCGCATGCTGTTGGTGAGTATATTGTCTGACAACACGCATAAATACTTCACCCAAGAAACGCAGATAGTCGGTAGCCATATCCGCATGGAAACGATTAGCATCGACACTACCAATAGCTAATAAACCAGCACAAGGTTGATGACCTAAAGGCAAACACGCAACAGAATTAATCTCTTCGGCCCGCTCATCAAACAGTAATCCTTTCTGTGCCTTGGTTAAGCGACCACACACGGGCTCTTGTTTGGTAAATAAATTGTCAAAAATACGTAGCTTTTTATCATCGGCATGAAGCTGTGACACATTGGCTTCAAGTTGAGGTAAATCAAGTTTACGCTGGCCCTGATAGAACAGTCTCAATGCCACTTCATCTGCAGCAAACTCATGCTTGAGTTCTGTCTGAATTAAGTTGATGAGATCAGCCAAATCCACAGCATCCATGATGCTTAAACAAAGATTGTGCACACGCTTTTCTAATGCTGCGTTACTGTGTGCATTATCAATCAGCGCATGAAGCTGTTCATTAAGCTGTTGGTTTTTTTCTTGTAAGCGATGGGTCTGTCTCTGGGCTAGAGAAATAGTCCCTTCCGGAGAGCTGTTCAGGTTTAGCAACTCCAGCAGATGAGGCTGCTCAAGAAACAGATCAGGATGTGCCTCTAAATACTGTTCAATCTGTTCCAGTGTTAAATCTGTTGTAGTGTCGACCACGCAATTTCTCCGTCAAATACATGCTCTGCAGGGCCGGTCATCCATACAGAGGCATTTTCATCTGGCCAGCTAATCTGCAACTGCCCTCCAGGTAAAGAGACAGTTACATCTCTGGCTAATAAACCTCGGCGAATACCTGTTACTACGGCGGCACAAGCCCCTGTGCCACAGGCTGTTGTTTCACCTGAACCGCGTTCAAAAACACGTAACCGAATCGTTTCTGAATTCACTAATTGCATAAAGCCGACATTAACACGTTCCGGAAAACGTTCATGAGACTCCATAACAGGACCTATTTTTTCTACGGCAGCAGTCTCGACATCATCGACCAGCATCACCGCATGTGGATTTCCCATCGAAACACTGGCAATTTCGACTTTATCATACCCCTGCACATCTATGAGGTAGGTCACTGCTTCAGATTCAGCCATAAAAGGCACTTTTTCTGGTGCAAAAGCCGGTTTTCCCATATCGACCCGAACGTTACCGTCAGCTTGTATTGTTGGGTAAATCACACCTGATGCCGTTTCCACAGCAATTGTTTCTTTAGTGGTCAACCCCTGATCATGAACATAGCGAGCAAAACAACGTGCGCCATTCCCGCATTGCGAGACTTCACCACCATCGGCATTAAAAATCCGGTAACGAAAATCCACATCGGCCGATGTGGATTTTTCAACCAGCAAAAGCTGATCACAACCAATACCAAAATGCCTATCCGCCATAAAGCGGATTTGCTCTGTGCTCAGTTGTACATTTTGCTGAATGGCATCAATCACAATGAAATCATTGCCCAAGCCATGCATTTTGCTGAATTTCAACATCATCTATGCCTGTATCGTGTGCTCGCCGGCGAATAAGTCATTGATAGTCTCACGCTCTCTGACGAGATGAATTTTATCATCTTCAACCATCACCTCCGCTGCTCTTGGGCGAGAGTTGTAATTCGAACTCATAGCAAAACCATACGCCCCTGCAGAGCGGATAGCTAACAAATCACCTTGCTCGAGAGCAAGTTCACGGTCTTTACCTAAAAAGTCGCCGGTTTCACAGATAGGGCCGACAATGTCATAGTTGAGCGCTTTCGTGCTCGGATGTTGCTTGACGGTTTGGATTTGTTGCCATGACTGGTAGAGTGCAGGGCGTAACAAATCATTCATTGCCGCATCCACAATCGCAAAGCATTTGGCTTCCGTTGGCTTAATGAACTCGACTTTTGTTAGTAAAATACCTGCATTACCAGCAATCGCACGT
This sequence comes from Methylophaga sp. UBA5088, assembly GCF_002414625.1. NCBI lineage: Bacteria > Pseudomonadati > Pseudomonadota > Gammaproteobacteria > Thiotrichales > Piscirickettsiaceae > Methylophaga > Methylophaga sp. UBA5088. Next base: position 3,751 of record NZ_DIAC01000018.1, read on the forward strand.
CCAGGCTCCAAGAGAATCTCCAGGTCACGGTCTTTTAATAACGGAGCCAGTGCCTGTGCGTATTCAGCTGGTGTAGGAGGCGTTTCATCACGGTAATGAATGCCTAAACCACCGCCGATATCGAGATGTTCAATGTGAATACCATCTTCAGCCAGCTCATCTATCAGCGTCAATACACGCTCCAAGGCATCCACAAAAGGAGCTACAGAGGTCAGCTGAGAACCGATATGACAATCCACCGCGACTACATCTAAATTTGGCATGTTTTGAGTAGAACGATACACCTCACGAGCATCCTCAATCGCGATACCAAATTTGTTCTCTTTCAGCCCTGTCGAAATATATGGATGAGTTTGCGCATCCACATCGGGATTGACGCGAATGGAAACAGGCGCTTTTTTTCCTAATCGACCTGCAACAGTATTAATACGATCTAATTCAGGGATCGACTCCACGTTAAAACAACGTATGCCGTGTTGCAGTGCATATTCGATTTCCTGCTCAGTTTTACCGACACCAGAAAAAACGGTTTTTGCCGGATCACCGCCAGCGGCCATCACTCTTGCCAACTCGCCCATTGAAACAATGTCAAACCCCGAACCGCGTTTAGCCAGCACGTTCAATACTGCCAGATTAGAGTTTGCTTTCACTGCGTAGCAGACAAGGTGTGGGTAAGCCGAAAAAGCATCATCAAACGCTTGCCAGTGATTCTCTAATGCGGACCGTGAGTAGATATAAACAGGTGTGCCATATTGTTCTGCAATTTTATCAACCGACACATTCTCTGCGTGCAATGTGCCCGCCTGATAATCAAAATAACTCATTTCTACCTTACCCTGCCGCAATTAAATTTGTCTGGCCTTCCGGCATGTAGAGATCCCCTTTTTGTCCACAGCCAGTCACGGCCATCAGCACGCAAACCAGCAATGCCAGTCTGGTCCAGCAAGAAATTGCTCGCATTTTATTTCCTCAAAAAATTTATTCGGCAGTATATAACGTTGCAGACTGATTCGTCTTAAATCTGAAAACTAGAATTTCTCGTTTAACTTACATACTATTAGTGTTCCTAGATTAGCTTATGTTAAGGAATCACAAATAGTCATGGCAAATATGGCAGCCCCCATGAGACTCAGTGGCCTCGCTCGACGCCTAGTTAACGAAGGTCTTTTAACTGAAGAGCAAGCACTGCATGCCCAGTCTGCAGCCAAAGAAGCCAAGCAGCCTTTCGTGACATATCTGGTTAATCACAAAATTCTGGCCAGTGCCGATATTGCGGCGATTGCCTCCCAGGAATTTGGTGTACCGCTTTTCGATATTGATGCGATGAATCTGGATCTGGCTGCGACGTCACTGATTCAGGAAAAGTTAATCCGTCAACATAACGCATTGCCTCTATTCCAACGTGGTAAACGTCTCTATGTTGCCGTGTCAGACCCGACAAACTTACAAGCACTAGATGAATTCCAGTTCAATACGGCCATGAACACGTTTCCGGTGTTGGTTGATGAACAAAAACTCTCCAACATTATCGAAAAAGCGCTGGATAAAACCAATGAAAAATTAGATAACTTCGATGATGAAGAACTGGATGATATAGATCTTGGTCCCGATGAAGATGCAGACAAAGCGGATCAACTCAACGATAAAAACATTGATGATACCCCTGTCGTTCGTTTTATAAACGGTATTCTCACCAATGCTATCAAGTCCGGCGCATCCGATATTCACTTTGAACCTTATGAACAAAAATACCGGGTCCGGGTGCGTATCGATGGCATGCTTCACGAAATGAAAACAGCACCTGTCGCTCTGGGTGGACGCATCGCAGCGCGCTTGAAAGTCTTATCACGCTTAAATATCGCAGAACGTCGCGTGCCACAGGATGGTCGGATGCGACTCAAAATGTCGAAAAATAAAGCTATCGATTTTCGTGTGAACACCTGCCCGACTTTGTTTGGTGAAAAAATCGTTTTGCGTATCTTGGATCCGACCAGTGCTCAATTAGGTATTGATGCTTTAGGTTACGAAGAAAATCAAAAGAAAACGTTTCTGGAAATCATGCATAAACCCTACGGCATGGTACTGGTTACAGGTCCGACCGGTAGTGGTAAAACCGTCTCGCTTTATACCGCATTAAATATCCTCAATACTGGTGATCGTAATATCTCGACCGCTGAAGATCCGGCTGAAATTAGTTTACCGGGTATTAATCAGGTTAATGTTCATCCAGCCATCGGCCTCACCTTTTCCGAAGCTTTACGTGCATTTTTACGTCAGGATCCTGATGTCATCATGGTCGGTGAGATCCGTGATCTGGAAACGGCAGAAATTGCCATCAAAGCCGCACAAACCGGACACATGGTGTTTTCTACTTTACATACTAATGACGCACCACAGTCATTAACACGCCTTATGAACATGGGTGTACCAGCCTTTAATATCGCTTCTGCCGTCTCTCTCATCATTGCGCAACGTCTGGCGAGAAGACTGTGCTCAAAATGTAAAGCCCCAGAAACACTTCCTGATGAAGCACTGTTAGCAGAAGGTTTCACACAAGCTCAAATTGATGCCGGTGTCACAGTTTATAAAGCGGTAGGGTGCGATAGTTGTACAGAAGGCTATAAAGGCCGTGTCGGTATTTATCAGGTCATGCCGGTATCCGAGGCGATGGGTCGCATCATTATGGAAGGTGGTAATGCAATCCAGTTAGCGGATCAGGCTGAAAAAGAAGGCATTGACGATCTTCGTAAGTCTGGACTCAAAAAAGTCGCAGCTGGCTTGACCAGTCTTGAAGAAGTCAATCGTGTAATCAAGGAGTAAGATGTGGCACAAGCACAAGCGGCTAAAGCAAAAAAAGTCAAAGTACCCGATATCTTTCTCTGGCAGGGAACCAATAAACAGGGCCGAAAAGTTAAAGGTCAGATCAACGCTGAAAATCTGAATCAGGCTAAAATGGATCTGCGTCGCCAAGGGATTACGCCGTTAAAAGTACGCAAAAAATCTAAAGACCTATTCGCGCCAAGAAAACCAAAAATCAAGCCGTCTGACATTGCTGTATTCAGCCGAATGCTAGCCACCATGATGTCTTCAGGTGTGCCACTAATGCAATCATTGCAAATTATCGGCGAAGGCCACGAAAACAGTAGTATGCAAGAAATGATTCTGGCCATTAAAGCTGATGTCGAGTCAGGCACGAGTCTGGCTGAATCCTTGTCCAAATATCCTCATCATTTTGATGATTTATATGTCAACCTCATTAATGCCGGTGAGCAATCTGGTGCATTGGAAACGTTGTTACATGAAATTGCAGCCTATCAGGAGAAAACGGAGGCCTTAAAAGCTAAAATTAAAAAAGCCCTTGTTTACCCTGCCTCAATTGTCGTCGTGGCCTTTATTGTGACGGCCATCCTGATGATTTTTGTTATTCCCCAATTCGAGTCACTTTTCAAAGGCTTTGGGGCTGATCTGCCTGGTCTAACAAAGTTAGTCATCCGAGTATCCGAAGTTTTCCAGGAAAAATGGTGGTTAATTTTTGGCATCATTATTGGTGCCATCTATGCCGCGATGGAATCTCGTAAGCGTTCACGCAAGGTTCAACATTTCCTCGACAGGATGTTACTTAAAATTCCTGTCGTGGGTGAGATCATGCGTAAAGCCGCTATCGCCCGCTTTGCCAGAACGTTTTCAACCATGTTCAAAGCCGGTGTGCCCATGGTAGAAGCGATGACCTCAGTTGCTGGCGCCACCGGTAATGTGGTTTTTGGTCAAGCAACACTGGTGATGCGTGATGATGTTGCTACCGGCACACAATTGAACAAAGCCATGATTGATGTCGAATTATTCCCTAATATGGTTGTACAAATGGTCGCTATCGGTGAAGAGTCCGGCTCATTGGATGCTATGTTGGCGAAAGTTGCCGAATTCTTTGAAAGTGAAGTGGATGATGCTGTCGATAATATGACGGCTCTGTTAGAGCCTCTCATCATGGTGTTTTTGGGTGGTATTGTCGGCACTCTGGTTATTGCGATGTATCTTCCTATATTTAAACTCGGTGCAGCTATTTAACCATGCCCATTATTGATTATCTGGCAGTATCGCCAGTCGCCTGGATAGTTGTAGCCAGTATACTTGGCCTACTGGTTGGTAGTTTTCTGAATGTCGTTATTTATCGTCTGCCTATTATTATGCAACGCGAATGGGCCGAGCAGTGTGCAGAAATAACTGGGGAAGTCAGTCAGCATGAACCCGCGTTCTCTCTTTCCAAACCACGCTCCGCTTGTCCTCATTGTGGTCATGCCATCTCTGCTTTAGAAAATATTCCCGTTATCAGCTACTTAGTATTAGGTGGTAAATGTAAAGCGTGTCGAACACCGATATCTATACGCTATCCCATTATCGAACTTATATCAGCATGCATGTCAGCCACCATAGCTTGGCAGTTTGGCTTTGACTGGAGTGCCATAGGCGGGCTTTTTCTTAGCTGGGCCCTGCTTGCTTTAACGTTTATTGATGTCGATCATCAGCTCTTACCTGACAAAATTACACTTCCACTCATCTGGTTAGGCTTAATTTTTAACTTAGGTACGGTTTACACTGATCTTAATAGTAGTGTTATTGGCGCTGTGGCAGGCTATCTATCACTTTGGAGTATCTATCACCTGTTTAGACTAGTCACAGGTAAAGAAGGTATGGGCTACGGTGATTTTAAGCTTCTTGCAGCTCTAGGTGCCTGGATGGGCTGGCAAGCGTTGCCGATGATTGTTTTATTATCATCCTTTGTTGGCGCGGTCATCGGTGTCACACTCATTCTACTAAAGCAGCATCAGCGTGATATTCCTATTCCATTTGGGCCTTATCTTGCCATTGCCGGCTGGATAGCTCTTGTGTGGGGAGATACGATTAACAGTACTTACCTTCATTGGTCAGGACTTGCTTAATGGTATTTAAGGTTGGCCTCACTGGTGGCGTTGCCAGTGGAAAATCGACCGTCACTAATCTCTTTCACGACCAATACCAGATTGATGTAATTGATGCAGATAAGATTGCACATAATCTTTTAGTAAAAAATTCAAGTTGTTATAACGAAGTCGTTGAGACTTTCGGCGAGTCCGTTTTATTGGATAATGGTGAAATTAATCGTCGTTATCTCCGCGAACGCATATTTCGTGAAGCTGCTGCTAAACAACAACTTGAAGCCATATTACATCCTGTCATTCGTCAGCAATTGTTCAGTGAGGCGGAGCATGCAACATCAGCTTATTGTATTTTATCTGTGCCGCTGTTAATCGAAGTAGGTCTGCATAGAGAAGTCGATCGAGTTTGCGTTATTGATGTCAGTGAAGATGTACAGTTAGAGCGCTTAATCAGCCGTGATAAGCTCTCTACTGAAACCGCTATAGCCATGATCAAAAGCCAATGTGACCGCGCAGTACGCTTGCAACATGCCGATGATATTATTAATAATAATGATTCAAAAGATTCATTGGCTCATCAAGTGGCTAAATTACATGAACTCTTCTTAAAGTTTGCTGACCAATCACATTAAGTTGCTTGCCAGCATAGAGTCATGGACAATAACCTCATTCACTTACCGTTATAAAAAAAGACCCGTGTCAGATTCGATAATTTTTGAACAACCACTCAATGAACGAATTCGGACCTTTCTGAGGTTAGAATTTCTATTTAAACGTGTTGATTCTGCATTAAAGGGCCAATCCGAAATGCATCATCGCGATGCATTGGATGGGATATTGAGCATGCTCAGTGTATTTGAGCGTAGCGATATGAAACAAGAATTAATGAAAGAGATCGAACGCTTGATTGCCAATCTTTCAGCGCTTGAGAATACGCCAGGAGTCGACCGACAGGCATTAGATGCGTTACTTTCGGATCTCGATCAAAGCCTGGATGCTTTGCATATCCAGAAATCAGGCTTAGGTCAGCAGCTAAGAGACAATGAGTTTTTATACAGTATTCGCCAGCGCTCCAGCATTCCCGGTGGTACCTGTGAATTTGATTTACCTTCTTACCACTTCTGGCTACAACATACTGTCGCTGAGACACGTTCAGAACAACTTCAGCTTTGGATGAATGAATTTATCTCGGTCAGAAATGCAGTGGAATTAAGCTTACGTCTTATCCGTGGCAGTGTTGGGTTTAGAGATGAAGTGGCAGAAGCAGGCTTCTATCAACGTAGTCTGGATTCAAATCAGCCTTACCAGCTTATTCGGGTTGAAATTCCACGTGATAAAGCCTATTTTCCTGAAGTCAGTGGTGGGAAACATCGATTCACTGTGCGCTTTATGCTGTTTGATATCCAACAGCGACCGCAACAATCATTCGAAAGCATCCCCTTTAAACTCAGCTGTTGTGCAATGTAATCATGGTAACGATTGTTAACTGCCCACAATGTGGTAAACAAGTTCCTTGGCAAGCAGATCAAATCTGGAAGCCCTTTTGTAGTGAACGCTGTAAGCTAATCGACCTCGGTGAATGGGCTTCTGAAGGACACAAAATTCCTGGTCCTCCGGTTAATACCCCTCTGGATGATGATGACTCAGACTATCACTAGCCTTAGGCATCACCTGCAGTCAAAATACCTTGTTCATAAGAAAAATTAAGCATTCGATTCAGTGGAATCAGTGCCTTTTGACGAACATCCTCATCGACTTCAATCGTATTATTCATCTCGACCAATGTCTTATGTAAGTTCACAAGCGTATTCATTGCCATCCACGGACAATGGGCACAGCTTTTACACGTAGCACTTTTACCACCTGTCGGCGCAGGTATTAAACGTTTACCTGGAACAGCCTGACTCATTTTATAAAACAAGCCGTAATCCGTAGCAATAATCAACGTATCCGCTTTTGAGGCTTTACCCGCGGCAATAATTTGTTTAGTTGACCCCACAAAGTTTGCCTTGGCAATCACCGCCTCAGGTGACTCAGGATGCACTAACACCTCTGCCTCAGGATATTTTTTCATAAGCTGTTCAAGTTCATACAGCTTAAACTCATCATGAACAACACAATGCCCTTGCCATAACAACATATCGGCACCGGTTTTATTCTTGATATATTGACCCAGATGGCGGTCAGGACCCCATATAATTTTTTTACCGTCGGCTTTCAAGGATTCAATAATCTGAATGGCGTTACTGGATGTCACAATCCAGTCAGCACGCGCTTTTACTTCAACACTGGTATTGGCATAAACCACCACAGTACGATCAGGGTGCTGGTCACAAAATTCACTAAAGGCGTCTATTGGACAGCCCAGATCAAGTGAACATTCTGCTTCCAGTGTCGGCATAATCACGGTCTTTTCCGGACTCAGTATTTTTGCCGTTTCCCCCATAAAGCGAACACCACAAACAACTAATGTATCAGCTGGATGCTTAGCACCAAAATTAGCCATATCCAGAGAGTCAGACACATAGCCGCCAGTCTGTTCAGCCAAAGCCTGCAGCTCATCGTCAACATAATAATGGGCAATCATCACGGCATTTTTTTCTTTTAGCAGGTGTTTGATTTTCTCAATATAATCCGCTTTTTCTTCTTCTGAAAGCCAGGGTGTTGGCGCCACATTGTCGATGATTGAGTCAATTTTTGACTGAAGAGATTGAGGAATGGCTTCTGCTAAACTCATAATTCTAAACTGCCTGTGTGGTATTCAATTGCTGTTGTATTGCTGTCACAATAATTTTATTGGCTGCTGGAAATTCGTAATAATCGAGGGCTGCAATATCAACCCATTTAATGGTTTGACCTTCATGCCCTGTTGGCGTTCCATCAAAAGCATCTATCCACCAGACGTCCAGTAATACTGACTTATCGCCATAATCATGACTGTGCTCTATAAGCGGTTCAGCACGGAGAATATCGATAGCTAATTCTTCTTTGATTTCTCGCGTCAGAGCCTGCTGGACCGTCTCGCCCGACTCGACTTTACCGCCGGGGAATTCCCATAAATTACCCTGATGCTGGTCAGGCTTACGCAGCGCAATAAGCACTTCTTTTTGCTGCACAATAACGGCGACAGCCACATGTATTTGACTCATTTATTCTGACCCGTGAGCGTGAATAACGCCCCACAGTAAGGGCAAGCGACTTCACCTTTCGTTTCTATATCGAGATATACCCGAGGGTGTGCATTCCACACCGGCATATCAGGCATGGGACAGCTCAAAGGGAGATCGTCAGGATGAACCCAATAATGTTTTTCAGCACACGATTTATCACTATTTTGTTCACCCATAAGATCTCCTAGATAACTATTCAGCCTGTGGATTTTTCCTCAATCTAATGTTCAGCTCTTTCAATAACGTATCATCAATAGGGCTAGGGGCATCAGTTAATAGACAACTGGCTGATTGTGTTTTTGGGAACGCCATGACATCACGAATAGATGCCGCTCCGGTCATCAGCATGACCAAGCGATCCAAACCAAATGCCAGCCCGCCATGCGGAGGACAGCCATATTTCAGTGCATTTAATAAGAAGCCAAATTTATCCTGTGCTTCTTCTTCATCAATACCCAGTAATTCAAATACTTTTTGCTGAACATCGGTCTTATGAATACGCATTGACCCACCGCCCAGCTCTGTACCATTCAAGACCATGTCATATGCACGTGACAGACATTTTTCTGGGTCAGAATCTAACAAGGCCAGATCCGATTCGCGTGGTGCTGTAAACGGATGATGTAGCGCATGCCAGCGTTCTGACTTTTCATCCCATTCAAACATAGGGAATGCGACGACCCATAAAGGTTTCCAGCCACGTTCAACCATACTAAGATCATGGCCCAGTTTGACACGCAATGCACCCAGAGACTCGTTAACGATGGTGGCTTTATCAGCGCCGAAGAAGACCAAATCGCCAGTTTCGGCAGAAACGCGCTGCATGATGGCAGAAACAACTTCATCAGGTAAAAACTTCAGAATCGGAGACTGCAAGCCTTCGCGTCCCGCCTCAGCATCATTTACCTTGATATAAGCCAGCCCTTTAGCACCATAAATGCTGACATATTTCGTGTAGTCATCAATTTCTTTACGACTCAGGTTATTACCACCTGGTACTTTCAAAGCTGCCACACGACCGCGTGGATCATTAGCGGGTGCAGAGAAGACTTTAAAATCGACTTCGCCCATTAAATCACTGACATCAACCAATTCCAGCGGAATGCGCAGATCAGGTTTATCACTACCAAAACGATCCATGGCTTCAGCATAGGTCATTCTTGGGAAAGGATTCGGTAAGGCTTCTTCCAGCACATTAGCAAAAAGACTGCGAATCATTTCTTCCATCATGTTCATGAAATCTTCTTCTTCAACAAAAGAAGTTTCAATATCAATCTGAGTGAATTCAGGTTGACGATCCGCACGTAAATCTTCATCACGGAAACAACGGACAACTTGGTAATAGCGGTCCATACCTGACATCATCAATAACTGCTTAAAAAGTTGGGGAGACTGCGGCAACGCGAAGAACTCACCCTGATGAGTACGGCTCGGCACGAGATAATCACGGGCCCCTTCTGGTGTAGCTTTTGTCAGTATGGGCGTTTCAATATCTAAAAAGCCGTTTGAGTCGAGATAGCTACGTAACTGACGGGTAATCTGTGAACGAAAACGTAAGCGTTGTTGCATTTCAGGACGTCGTAAATCGATATAACGGTAACGCAGACGAATATCTTCATTGACGTCCAGCAATTCATTCAACGGGAAAGGAGGTGTTTCTGATGCATTGAGAATTTCAAGTTTCTTAGCAATGATCTCAATCTTACCGCTACGCAAATCAGCATTATCACTACCGGCAGGCCTGAGCTGAACAATACCCTCAATTTTCAGAACATATTCACTTCTTACACGTTCAGCATGAGCAAAACATTCAGCATCTTCAGGATTACAAACAACCTGGACTAACCCTTCGCGGTCCCGTAAATCAATAAAAATGACACCACCGTGATCTCGTCTACGATGCATCCAGCCAACAATAGAAACTGACTGACCTTCGAGGGTTTCATTTACCTCGCCGCAATAATGGCTACGCATAATAACTTCCAATCTTTAAAATTTTTATAGTTTGCAATTGAGTTCTGAATAGTTGAATTCGAACCCATCAATTTATTTAACTTAGGCTTTTGTTGTCGGCCTGTTGTTTGTGCAATTGTTCTTTCTTCCAATCTGGAACAACAACCCCCATTGAGATAATCATTTTCAAGCCTTGTTCGACTGTCATATCCAACTCAATAACATCCTCTTTCGGCAGCATCAGCACAAATCCTGAGGTGGGATTCGGTGTCGTTGGTATAAACACACTCATCACTTCAGATTGTGTTTTTTCTTGTACTTCACCAAGCTGATCAGATGTCATAAAGGCTAGGCTCCAGACACCTTTCCTTGGATATTCCACTAGCAATACACGACGAAATGACTGACCATCGGTTGTTAATACTGCTTCTAATATCTGTTTAATGCCAGCATATAGTGTTCTGACTAAGGGAATCCTAGATAACAAAGATTCCCAAGCATTAACTAAACGTCTTCCTAATAAGTTGGCAACAATCATACCGGTTGCTAACACCAATACAACCGCTAACAAAACGCCTAATCCAGGGATGTGAAACCCTAATAAATTATCTGGCTGATACGCATGAGGTAATAGTAATAATGTTTGATCTAAAAACCCCACGATAGCGCGGATAACTAAAAAGGTGATACCCAAGGGCATCCATACAAGTAATCCGGCTATCAGGTATTTACGCATTTACTTTCTAAATAAAATGTATCAATCAATGGCAGCCACAGCCTGTTCCGCATGCAGCTGCACTAGTCTTTTTTGCGCTATCGCTTGCCCCACTCTCAGCTAAGTTACGTTTACTACCTGTTTTAAAGTCAGTCTCGTACCAGCCATCTCCTTTCAAGCGAAATCCTGAAGCTGATACCAGTTTACGCAGCTGCGCTTGTTCACATGCCGGGCAATGCACAAGGGGCTCATCACTAATTTTTTGCAGTGCTTCAAATTCATGTCCACAGGCATCACAGCGATATTCATAAAGTGGCATTATTCCTTCCTCATACTATAGAAAAATGTTGGAGACCACTTTTAATAGTGTCTCGAAAACCGCATTTCAAGAGTTAAACTCATTAATTATAACTAAAAAGTTCTCTTGCCGCCGTGCTCACTTTCAACATGGGTATTTTAATACGCTAAACTATATCGATGAGATCCCATAATGATTGGCAGGCCATACGCCGACTTCTTCCCTTTTTAAAGAAATTCAAAGGCCGTGTATTGTTCGCACTTGGCCTTCTGACGCTAGCAAAATTGGCTAACGTAACCGTCCCTATTACTCTGAAACATGCCATTGATGCTCTAGACCCTCAACATCAAGAGATTATTTACCTTCCCGTTTTTATGCTGGTTGCATATGGTCTTTTACGCTTTGCTAGCAGCGCTTTTAGTGAGCTGCGTGACGCCCTGTTTGCCAAAGTAATATTTCGCTCGGTTCGGCGAATAGCGACACAAATTCTCTCACACTTACACGATCTATCTTTGCAATTTCACTTACAGAGACAGACGGGGGGCATATCACGTGATATTGAGCGTGGTAGCCGAGGCATCAGTTTTCTGATGAACTTCATGATATTCAATATATTACCAACACTGGTAGAAATAGGCCTTGTTAGTGCCATCTTGCTTATCAACTATGACAGCATTTTTGCGATTATTACCACCAGCACCATTCTCATATATATCTTCTACACACTCATCATCACTGAATGGCGAATGCGTTATCGTCGAAGAATGAATGAGATGGACTCTCAAGCTAATAATCAGGCAATAGACAGCCTGATGAATTACGAAACGGTCAAATACTTCAACAATGAGACTCTCGAAGTGTCTCAATACGATGAAAAACTGGCTTCCTGGGAAAAGTCGGCCATACATAATCAGACATCGTTATCGGTATTAAATATCGGACAAGGCATTATCATTTCTGCTGGTCTGACCGCTCTCATGTTACTTGCCAGTCAAGGCGTCGTTAATGCTCAGTTATCACTTGGTGATTTGGTACTCATCAATGCTTACCTCCTCCAACTCTATATGCCGCTGGGCTTTCTTGGTTTTGTCTACAGAGAAATTCGTCACTCACTGGCAGATATGGAACGGATGTTTAATTTGCTCGATCAACAGCGTGAGGTACCAGACAGCAGGGATGCAGTTGAGATTGATGTGAATGCAGGAGAAATTAAATTTGTTAACGTAAGTTTTTCCTATCATGCCGATAGAATGATATTAAAAAATATCAATTTCACAGCTAAAGCAGGACAAAAACTCGCTATCGTCGGCCCCAGTGGTTCAGGAAAATCAACAATTATCCGGCTACTTTATCGCTTCTATGATCCACAAGTTGGTCATATTGAAATAGATAATCAAGACATAAAGACGGTTAGCCAAAACAGTTTACGAAAGCACATTGGTGTTGTTCCTCAAGACACCGTTTTATTCAACGATACGATTTATCACAACATTGCTTACGGCAAGCCCTCAGCCAGCAATGAACAAGTCATTATGGCTGCAAAACAAGCTAATTTAGATGACTTTATTAATAATCTACCAGACGGGTACGAAACCATTGTAGGTGAACGAGGATTAAAGCTATCAGGGGGGGAGAAACAGCGTATCGCCATCGCACGAACACTGCTAAAAGCGCCTGAAATCCTATGCTTTGATGAAGCCACTTCAGCGCTTGATAGTCATGCAGAGCAGCGTATTGGGCAAGAAATCATCAATATCAGTGCGAACAAAACCTCACTGGTTATTGCACATAGACTTTCCACTATTGTCGATGCGCATCAAATATTGGTGCTAGACAAAGGGCAGATTGTAGAACAAGGGACACACCAGCAACTCCTACATCAACATGGCGTTTATGCATCCATGTGGCGCCTCCAGCAAAACTACAGAGAAATACCTCATCGTGAGTAAACGGGTTATTTGACACATTTCCATGAGTTTTTTTGGACTTTCTGACAAAACTCAGGTTAGTATGTCGCGCGGTTCTGACCGACATAAATCAATACATACAACAAGATAACGATTTATACCCGTTCAGTTTCGGTTCAGTTTGGTTGTGCCAAACTTGCATCGCACTGGGTCAAATAACCCAATAAAACAAGAGGATTAAAAATGAAATATGGTAAATCACTTATTGCTGCGACTTTAACTGCGGCTACTTTAATGTCGACTTCTGTAATGGCTGAAAACCATACTGTGACAGCTCAAGTAACAGCTTTCAAACCAATGGTTATTAAAGTACAACCAGGTGATACTG
>NZ_DIAC01000018.1:17270-18110 GCF_002414625.1 Methylophaga sp. UBA5088
GATACTGTTTCTTTCGAAAACATGAACGGACATATCGCTAATACAAAATTCGTTCAAGCTGACGGTGAACATGAATATATTCCAGAAGGCGCCACTGGCTGGACTTCACAAATGGGTGAAAACTTCACCACACCAGAATTAACAAAAGAAGGTGTTTACTTATATAAATGTGACCCTCACTGGGGTGCAGGCATGGGTGGTGTCATCATTGTCGGCGAACCAACAAACTTAGAAGCTATCAAAGCAACTAAACCAAAAGGCGCTCTGAAACGTCTAGTGAAAAAAGCTGAAAAAGCTGTCAAATAAGATCGACTAAAATCGTTCTGAAATGAGAAGCCCGCCTAATTCTAGGCGGGCTTTTTTGATCATTTACTTCCAGTACTATGATAATATTTATGAGTTTTGTAGTTAACCGTGTCATCAAACAATAATAATTGGTGCGGTTAATAAAGAATTTAAAGATTTTCAGATAGCTGGGAGGACTCCGTCGATGAGTCACAATGTCGATACAGGCAAAAGGCGTTTTCTGACTGCAGCTGCCAGTGTTGTTGGTGGCGCTGGTGCAGTTGCCGTTGCCGTACCATTTGTTTCGTCCATGTTACCTAGTGCTAAGGCTCAGGCCGCCGGTGCACCCGTTGAAGTGGATATTAGTAAGTTAGAAAAAGGGCAGTTATTGACCGTTGAGTGGCAAGGAAAGCCTGTCTGGATTTTCAGACGTAGTGAAGAAACTATCCAAACGCTTGTTTCTCTGGATGAGAAACTCGTCGACCCTCATAGTGAAATGGCTAGTCAACAACCCTCTTATTGCCAAAACGAAGCACGCTCTATTCGAGATGAATT
>NZ_DIAC01000018.1:18142-18585 GCF_002414625.1 Methylophaga sp. UBA5088
TCGAGATGAATTGATGGTGCTTGTTGGCATTTGTACACATTTAGGCTGCTCCCCGACATACCGACCAGAATTAGCACCAGAAGATCTTGGCAAAGATTGGAAAGGTGGTTTCTTCTGTCCATGTCATGGTTCAAAGTATGACCTCGCTGGTCGTGTTTTCCAGAATATGCCTGCTCCGAAAAATATGCTCGTGCCTCCTTATCATTTTGAAGGCGACAATGTAGTGATTGTAGGTGAAAGTTTAGAAGGAGCCGCGTAATGTTTTCCGGATTTATGAACTGGGTAGATGCCCGCTTCCCTGCATCAAAAATGTGGCGTGAGCATCTTTCTGAATATTATGCGCCAAAGAATTTTAATTTTTGGTACTTCTTTGGTTCATTAGCTTTACTGGTTTTAGTCATACAGATTGTCACCTGTATATTTCTAACCATGAATTACAAACC
>NZ_DIAC01000106.1:0-8179 GCF_002414625.1 Methylophaga sp. UBA5088
GTCTTGGCGCAGTCGGTGCATACAAATCACTGTCTAGCTGGACTAACCTGGGTGGTGTTCTGAGTGTATTCAGCCTGTAAGACCCAGATGATATAGATTACGCTGTAATCTTAATCTGAATAGAAGGCCCGGCATCTTTTGATGTCGGGTCTTTTTTTTGAAACAAATATGTTAGCTTTATGGTCGAAAGTTTTTCATAATCAAAAAAAGGAAGAGAGAATGACCAAAATAAAGTATTGGGCACTAGTTATTATGGGAGTCCTACTGGGTTCAACATCCTCATATGCAGCAGGTGACTTGAAGCCCCTACCTGGACAAAAAGCCGTTCGCGTCTGTGCCGATGGCTATAACCTACCTTACTCAAATAGAGAAGGGGAAGGTTTTGACAATAAGATTGCTGAGCTACTAGGTAAAGAATTAGGATTACCTGTTGAGTATTACTTTTTCCCGCAACGAATTGGCTTTTCACGAAATACAATTAAAAAAGTTGATCCAGAGACAGGATTGTTTTTGTGTGATTTAGCGATGAGTATTCCAGAGCATACTGACTTTCTAAAACCAACTAAACCATATTGGAGCTCAATTGAAGCGATGGTTTATCGTAAAGGCGAAGGGTATGAACTGAATCAATTAAAAGATATTGCTACAGCCAAAAAAGATGGTAAACCACTGCGCATTGGTATTTTTGATCGTGGCGTAGCAACAAAAGCGCTGTTGGATCTTGGTTTGACTGACCAAATTCAATATTTCCAAATGATGCCAGGCGATGCCCGTGTTAATGCAGGTCGGATCATTAATGAAGAACTGGCAAAAGATACAATTGATGTGGCATTACTATGGGGCCCGATTGCAGGTTATTACGCTAACGAATCAGATGTTCCGATGACAGTACAGCCTTTGAATGAATTAGGTGAGGCCTTTATTTTTAGTTTTAGTATGGGAACACGCTATCAGGATAAAAAATGGAATGCACTTCTGAACGAGTTTCTAGCAAAAAATAAAGATGAGATTGATGCAATAATGGCTCAATATCATTTGCCTTCACTGGAAAATGTGAATCCATATCCTAAAAAACGTGTTCGCAAAGATGATGACGATTAGGATGAAGTAAACCGGTATCGGGGTGACTATTCAATAGTTGCCCCGATAATTGTTTTCAGATTGAGATTAATTTTTTTTGCAAATTCGCTTTGCTTTGTATCGGCGATATCTTCATCCATTAATTTTGTGCTAACCACCACGCCATCTGAACCAGACTGACGTACACTAATAAAACAGGGCATCTCGTTGATGAGCTGTGGATTAATTTGCATCATTTCTTTGGCATAGGTGATGTTACAAAAGTTGGTGATAGTCGCTAGAGGAAAATCATCATCTCCCCGATCCCGGACGGCTTGTCCAATATGACTACGATGGATAATGCGATAGTTTTGCTCAGAAATAGCAATATCAAGATTTAACAGGGTGTCTTCAAATGAATAAGGGCTAGTGCGTTCATATATCTGAGCCGCAGGCTGAAATTGACTGCACGAAATAAGGAAATATAGTGTCAAAACTAACAATATTGCTTTCATGGAGCGCGTAATTAAACGATCATGTTTCATAAGGTTATCGCTAATTTATAATGAATAGCCATAAAGAATAACACTATAAAATTGAAGTAAAAAAGAGAGAGGTTCGAAGTGAAAAAAATACTAATGCTATGTGTGACAGGCTGGCTTCTTGTTCTATTCAGTTCTGCATATGCTGAGCCGGGGTTTTCTGAAGTCAATAATGAGTTGTTTGATAAAGCACACTTGAAAAATATTACTCAGCCAGGTGAATTAACATACCAATATAAAAAAGAGAGTTTTGTTGAAGACTCACGACAAGACACTATAAAAATGCAGGTGTCTAATATTCGTAATACTGGTCGTCGTGATCTCGCGTTTGATTTTTTTACCGGCAAATTTAAACGTCCATACGAACCTATGGAAAATCAGCGTGGCAATGGTGTGTTTGTCTTATTCTTAGAGTTTGATGTACACGATATGAAGCGCCTGACAGGCGGTGAATGGCGCTATTTTCAGCGTAAAATTCGCTGGGCAATGGCGGCAGGCGCAGAAAAAAAACAGGTTGATATTGATTACAACGGTAAAAAAGTGAAGGGCACGCAGTATATCATTCAACCGTATATCAACGATCCTAAAAATGCACGTTATAAGCTATATGCGAGCAAATATTATATATTTACTCTATCAGAAGAAATTCCTGGTGAAATTTATCAGGTTAGGACCATTGTGCCCGATGGCGACACTTGGCATGAAGGTGAAGCGGCTTTGGTTGATGAAAGTATTACTTTTGAAAGTTATGAGCCAGCCTAAGTTATTATTTATCTGACAGGAACATGATTGAACGGGCTAACAACAGCCCGTTTTTTTTATATGAAACTACTATCTCGTTTTCGGAGTATTCAAGGCTCATTATTATTACATGAGCTTAGCTTCTTCATTATTATTCTGGTGACTGCCTGTGTTGGTATTGTCTGGGCGTTTGCATGGCAGCAAAGTTCGGAGGAATCTTTACGGCTAACCTCGATGAATAATCATATGCAAAATATCCGGGGTGAGTTATATCGACAATTAAAAGAAGTCTTTGATGCAAACTTTTTAGATGATGAGTCTGCTCCTGAGGAATATGAAGACTATACCAACAGAATCAATGGATTCATTCAGGAACTCAAACAGGAAGCAATTGAAGGGAGAGAATTACACGCAGTTATCGATATTGAGGTTGCTTATCAGCGATTTCACGGTGAGACATCTCTATTACTAACGGCAGATAATCCTTCTGAGCAGCAAAAAGAGTTACTTAACCTACAATTGGAAAAATACACCTTTAAAGAGCTTGAGGATGCTTTTGGCCAGTTTGAAAGCTTACTTAATAGTAAGCAGTACGCATTGGCTGATGATCGGCAGAAATGGATGTCACAGTTAATGTTATTGGTTCCTATCCCTGTCTTACTGGCATTCACTTTATTGTTACTGTCACGACAGTTTGTTAATAATAATGTACTTAAACCTCTCGCCAGAGTTATGCATGGCGCGCGGCGTTTTAGTAAAGGTGATCTCAAGCATGAAATAATGCGTGGTGGCGTGGAGGAATTAGTTCGTCTCTCTGATGCGATAAATTCTATGGCGAATGATTTGGCCATCAATCGTGATCGGCTCATTGATGCAAAAAAACAAGCTGCTTTGGGTGAGCTGGTTCCTATTGTTGCCCACAATATCAGGAACCCATTAGCAGGAATACGCGCTGCATCACAAGTTACGCTTGATGAGAATACGGAACCAGAAATTCAGGAAGCACTAAAAGATATCATTATCGCTGTTGACCGTCTTGAACGCTGGGTGACCTCCTTATTAACCTATTTGCACCCTATCAAAGCCCATTTTATTTACCATTCATTGACGGCTGCCGCAGATAATGCACTCCTAATGATGGATTTGCAGCTTAAAGACAAAGATATACAAATCAGACGTGAAGGCTGGGATACTGGCTCTACTGAACTGATGATTGACATTAATTTGATGGAGCAAGCTATATTTAACCTCCTACAGAATGGGATTGAAGCATCAGCTGTTTCATCAGAAATAGTACTGGTATACAAAGAAGACATTGATCACATTGAACTCAGCATTCGTGACAAAGGGAAAGGAATTAACTTTGATCCAATAGAAGAGAATGTGATTGGTAGAGATGAAACCAAGCGACTCAGTTTTGGTTTAGGCATCCCTTTTACTTTAAAAGTCATAAAGCAGCACCAAGGAGAGCTAATTTATAACGCTAACGAGGAAAAAGGCACTTCGGTCACAATTAAACTCCCCAAATTAATTAAGGTTACTTGATGTTGAATGTTTTACTAGTCGAAGATGAAACATTGTTTGCAAAATCTGTTTTGAAGCGGCTTCAAAGAGAAGGTCATACCGCAACAGTGATGGAAACGATCACTGATGCCAATGTGTATTTAGAAAAATCATTACCGGATGTCATCTTGCTCGATGTTCGTTTACCGGATGCTAGTGGACTCGATTTTTTACAAAGTCTGAGAGCACATCAATCATGGCATGCCATTCCTGTCATTATGATGACAGCCTACGGTGAGTTAGAAGATGCCGTTCAAGCCATGAAACTGGGGGCAACAGACTATCTGAAAAAGCCAGTCGACTTAGATGAGCTCGTACTGACCTTAAATAAGGTGATGCAAACACAAAAGCTGAGCCAGCAACTTGACTATTCCCATGTGCGAGAGGCACATGGTAGCGAGCCTGTGGTGATGATCGGTCACAGTAGTGCCATGCATTCAATTAAGCAGCAAATGGAACGCATAATCCAGTTAGTTGATCGTGCAGAAACTGAGTTTCCCATTATTTTGATCAATGGTGAGACAGGTACAGGTAAAGATGTGCTCGCGCGCTACTACCATCAATCGGGTAAATGGCGTGACAAGCCTTTTGTGCACGTTGATTGTGCTGCATTACCAAAAGAATTAATAGAAGCTGAGCTTTTTGGCTATGAGCGAGGGGCATTTACAAATGCACACCAAGCTAAAGCAGGACTCATTGAAGTTGCTGAAGCTGGCACTGTTTTCTTGGATGAGATAGGCGAACTGCCAATTGAATTGCAATCGAAATTACTGAATGTCTTAGAGCGGCGTCAGGTGAGACGTATTGGTGCTACACAGGAAAGACCCGTCTCTGCACATTTTATTGCAGCCACAAACCGTGATCTTCCTCAAATGGTAGCTGATGGTGAGTTTCGCTCAGATCTGTACTTTCGTCTAAACGTCATACAGTTACAGATGCCTCCACTCAGAGAGAGAAAAATGGATATTGCACCACTCGCGGCGCATTTTGTCGCCATAGTGGCAAGACGATATGGACTTGATTTACCCGTTTTTACTGAGACCGCGGTAAATGCATTGGAAGATTACCACTGGCCTGGCAATATTCGCGAGTTACAGCACGTGGTTGAACGTGCCGTCATGATGTCTACAGATGGTTTAATAGATATACCCCAGTTAATAATGCAGACAACCGTCACGAAATCACTTCAACAAGATCCTGTTGAAGTACTTGGACATATGACCTTGGAACAAGTAGAAAAATATTTATTAGAAAAAGCGCTGGAACGCACTGCTGGAAACGTTTCACGTGCTGCTCGTGAGCTTGGCTTAACCAGAATGGCGATGCGTTATCGTATGGAAAAATATCAGCTATAAACTATTTGACGACTTTCAGGCTTGGACGGCTTGCTGGTTTTTTAGCTGTTTTTTCCACTGTTTCATCTGGCTCAGGTGAATGTGGTGGTGGAGGCGGATTATCCTCTTCTGGAAAAAACATACCTTCATTATTTTCTTTGCTATAAATTGCCTGAACAGCAATCACGGGGATAAAAATATCCATCGGCTTTCCTGCAAATCTTGCTGAAAAGCTGAGCCAGTCATTGTTGATATGAAGATCTCTAACCGCATCAGGTGCAATATTGAGCACGATACGTCCATCACGTACAAAATCAGTGGGTACTTGAACACCATCATACTCTGTATTGACCAATACATATGGTGTGCTGGCATTATCGAGTAACCACTCATGTATAGCTCGAATAAGATATGGCTTTTGTGAAGTCATAAGATTTATCGCATGGCCTTTTCTGCTGGCGTTAAACTCAGTTGAAAACTCTCTCTACGGAAAATTTTCTGTGCATATTTTTCTACTGCAGCGGCGCTGGCAGGCAGCTTTATTTTTAAAGCTGGAAGTCGCCATAACAATGGCGCAAGCGTGCAATCCAATATAGAAAATTCATCACCCATAAAAAATGCTGAGTCTTCAAATAAGGGCGCAAGTACCGTCAAGTCTTCTTGAATCGTTTTACGGGCTTTGCTGACATTCCCTTTTTCACGTCCTGAGATGACATTCCAGTGTGAGTACCAATCTCTATCAACTCTATAGAGCATTAGACGTGTCTTTGCCCTGGCGACTGGGTCAACAGGCATCAATGGTGGATGAGGAAAGCGTTCGTCTAAATATTCAGCAATGACACTGGCATTGAATAGCACTAAGTCACGATCAAATAATGTTGGACCAATACCATAAGGATTAGCAATGGCAACCTCTTCGGGCCAATTACCTTCGGTTAAAGACTCAATATTGGCATCAATCTCTTTTTCATGAAGAATGATACGGATCTGATGACTAAAAGGACAGATAGGATCAGAGAAAACCGTCATCTTAGAACGGCGAGTACTATTCATTTTTTATCTGATCCTATCATCTGTTATTTTCATCAATGGTGACTTAGTGAACATCTTTCCAGAAAGCTTTTTTCAATGGATATGCAATCAGTAAAAATAATACCAGATACAGCAGAACCCATTTGGCAAGTGCCATTCTCTGAAGTTTTGATGGCTCACCAATATATTCAAGAAAGTTAACTAAATCATAAACTAACTGATTATATTCATGTGTAGAAAGTGGTGCATTTTCAGGTGAGATTAATTCGCCTGTTTTCTCGTCTTTGGTCTGATAACCCTGTTGTTCCCATAGAACATGCGGCATACCAACATCTTTAAATGCCAGGTTATTCGTACCAACGGGACGAGAAGAATCAAGATAAAATGTTCTCAGATAAGTATATAACCAGTCTGTTCCTCTGGAACGCGCGATCACAGATAAATCTGGTGGTGTTACACCAAACCATTTTTTTGCATCTTCTGGGCGCATAGCAACCGTCATGGTGTCACCCACCTTATCAGATGCGAACATCAGATTATCTTTGACCTGATCATCAGTTAACCCCAAATCTTTTGCCATACGGTTATACCGCATATAGGCAGCCTGATGACAACTCAAACAATAGTTAACGAAGGTTTTTGCCCCCCGTTGAAGAGAAGCTTGATCAGTAATATCAACTTCAACTTTATCAACGTGAGTGGCTTCTGCTGCTAGCACCTGAAATGAGGCGAGCGAAATTAATAATGTCAGTATTAATGATTTCATTTGAATGTCACCCTTTCTGGCACAGGTTTATCTTTGTCAAATTTCGTATAAAACGGCATAAAGATGAAGAAGGCAAAATAGACGACTGACGAAATTTGAGCTATCAATGTGTACAGCTCTGTGGCAGGTTGTGTGCCTAAAAAGCCGAGAACAAAGAAGCTGATAATAAACAAGGTAAGAGCGATCTTAAAGTAAGGGCCACGGTAACGAATGGATCTAACTGGACTTCTATCTAACCAAGGTAATAGGAATAAAAATACGATAGATAAGCCCATTGCTACCACACCAGGAAATGCAGAAGCATTGATACTTGGTACAGCCCTCAAAATGGCATAAAACGGAGTGAAATACCAAACAGGTGCAATATGTTCTGGAGTTTTTAATGGATCTGCAGGGATGAAGTTAGCGTGCTCCAGAAACCAGCCACCCATCTCTGGCATGTAGAACAATACCAGTGAGAATATGATGAGGAAGACGATAACACCCACGATATCTTTCACCGTGTAGTAGGGGTGGAAAGGAATACCGTCTAAAGGCTTACCTTCTTTGTTTTTTAGTTTCTTGATTTCAACGCCATCAGGATTGTTAGAGCCAACTTCATGCAAAGCAATGATGTGTGCGACAACAAGCCCAAGCAAGACAATAGGCAAAGCAATGACATGGAAGGCAAAGAAACGATTCAGCGTGGCATCTGCAACAACAAAGTCACCTCGAATCCATAATGCCAGTTGCTCACCTATAAAAGGAATGGCGCCGAATAGCGAAATAATAACTTGAGCACCCCAATAAGACATTTGTCCCCAAGGTAGCAGATAACCCATGAATGCTTCCGCCATCAGTACAAGGTATATCAACATCCCGAATAACCATACGAGTTCACGTGGTTGCTTATAGGAACCGTAGATTAAGCCTCGAAACATATGAAGATAAACAACAACAAAAAATGCTGAAGCACCAGTGGAATGCATATACCGTATCAGCCAACCCCATTGAACATCGCGCATGATGTATTCAACAGAAGCAAACGCTAAGGCTGCGTCAGGTTTGTAATTCATGGTTAGAAATATACCGGTGACAATCTGTATGACTAAAACCAGTAAAGCTAATGAACCAAAGAAGTACCAAAAATTAAAATTCTTTGG
>NZ_DIAC01000046.1:0-4434 GCF_002414625.1 Methylophaga sp. UBA5088
TCTCTTCAACTGCATCTTTCGATGCTTTTTGCTCGACTGTGTTTTCAACTGTTGCTGGAGCGGACGTATTATCTCCCTTGTCAGTATCTATCCAAAGCTCTTTAATGCCGGCGTCATGGATGCGTTTAATGTCATTGGGGTCAGTAATAAGAAAGCTGCTGCGAATGAACGGGTGCTGGATCCAGGAACCACCAAGCTTCTGAATATACATACCAATGCGTAATTCAGAACTGTTAATACGCTTTATCAAGACTGCTCTCCCCTCAAATCAACATGTTTTTTTATAGTTATGAGTCAAACATACCTTGCATTGACCGGGGCATCAATAGCTATTTCTATCATCTTGGTCTGAGCAGTTTAATGCTGAGATCATTAGTCTATGACACCTTGTTAATGTTGCTATATCCAGCGATAAGCCATAAGCCGGGAGAATGGCGATGGACTTTGTGTTGGCTAAAAAATGATCATTTAATAAGAGGATGTTAATCGATGTATAGAAGGGTGGTGTGATTGATATGTTATTCTCAGTGGCACTATTTTCACCCCAAGATTAGGAATGAAGTGTGACCAAAGCACCCATATTGAATGAAGGCAGCAATTGTTGGCAAAAAAAGCAGGCAAAACAAGTTGCAGTGTTAATTGATGGGGAGAATTATTTTGGTGCATTGCATGCCGCGATCCAGCAAGCGAAACATACCGTCTACATACTTTCCTGGGATATCGACAGCCGTATGCAGCTTATCAGAAATGATGAGCAAACTAGTGATTTGCCAGCAGAGCTGGGCGCATTTATCAGTGAAGTGCTCAACCGCAATCCAGATCTTGATATCTATATTCTCAATTGGGATTGGGCGATGGTTTATACCATGGAACGTGAATGGTTACCCATGTATAAGCCTGCTTGGAAGTCTCAAAAAAGACTGCATTTCAAGTTAGATGGAGAATGTCCTTTAGGGGCATCGCAACATCAGAAAGTGGTGGTTATCGATGATGATATTGCCTTCTCAGGTGGCTTTGATATTGGCAAAAGCCGTTGGGATAGCTCTGCACATAAAGCGGATGATGCCAGACGTACCGATCCTGATGGGCATCGATATCCTCCTTTTCATGATGTGCAAATGCTGGTTCAGGGTGAGGCGGCAGCCGCTTTGGGCGACCTGGCTAGAGAACGCTGGCTTAAAGCCACGGGAGAACAGCTGCAAAAACCGCCACAAAGAACAGGGACTGCCTGGCCGGATTATATTGAGCCGTGGTTTGAAAATATTGAGGTGGCCATCAGTCGAACCATACCTGAATATCACGAACAAAAAGAGGTTCGTGAGGTAGAGCAGCTGTATATGGACAGCTTAAAAGCGGCTGAAAACTTGATCTACATGGAGAATCAGTATTTTACGTCCTGGAAGATCGCAGATTTACTAGCTGAGCGACTTCAAGAACGAAATGGTCCCGATATTGTTTTAGTTCTTCCATTGATGACGGGCGGCTGGCTGGAACAGGCTACCATGGATGTTTTGCGTTTTCGTGTGGCTTGTAAGCTGAAAGAAGCAGATACACATAATCGCCTGAGAATTTGTTACCCACATCGCGATGAACTGGGTGACTCTTACATCAGTGTGCATGGCAAAATCACAGTGATAGATGATCGACTTATGAGAGTGGGGTCTGCCAATCTGAGTAACCGCTCTATGGGGCTTGATAGCGAATGTGATCTCGTTATCGAAGCCGATACAGAAGAGAATAAAGCGACTATCAGCCGTTTTCGAGAGCGTTTACTGAGTGAACACTTTGGCATAACAGAAGACCAACTTAGACAAAATCTTTCTCAGGAAACCTCTTTGATTCGTTTAATTGATGCTGGCCAGGATGACGCACATACACTGCGTGAACTTGACTGCCGTGTATCCGATTATGCTAACCAGATGTTACCGACATCTGCGGTGGTGGATCCTGAAAGACCAATCGATTCTGAAGAGTTGACCAAAATGTTTATCCCTGTTGATGAGCCAACATCCGCCAAAAAACAATGGTGGAAAATTGTGGCCGTGTTGGCTGTTGTGCTCATCATGACCGCCATCTGGCGGTGGACACCACTGAGTGAATGGTTAAATCCCGAGACGCTGCAACATGCAGCAGAGGGCATAAAATCACATCCATTAACACCACTGATTGTTGTGGGTATTTTTGCCGTAGCCGGACTGATTGCTTTTCCTGTAACACTATTGATAATTACGACGGCACTGACTTTTGGGCCGCTATGGGGAAGTGTGTATTCAATCATTGGTTCATTAGTGAGTGGTTTGATGGGCTATGCCGTTGGTCATTACCTGGGACGAAATACCATTCAGAAACTTGCTGGTTCCAGTATAAACAAACTAAGTCGTCGTTTAGCTAAGCATGGCGTTTTAGCTATCATTACTGTCAGAATTATTCCCGTGGCTCCGTTTACGGTCATCAACATGGTGGCAGGTGGCTCACATATTAAAACCCGCGATTTTATTTTAGGAACAGTCATCGGTATGCTGCCCGGTATTTTAGGCATCACCGTTTTTGCTGATTCTTTGATGCGAACTATCCAAAACCCAGACCCCACTCAGATTGGAATTTTCATTGCTGTAGTGATTGCCGTTGGCAGCATTATGTATGGATTAAAACGTCTGATTAACCGAAAAGAAGACAAATAAAACACTGAATGGAGATTACCTTAGCAACCTACAATATTCACGCCTGCATCGGAACTGACGGACATTTCGACCCGTTCAGAATTGTTGACGTGATACGTGAAATGGATGCCGACATCATTGCTTTGCAAGAAGTCGAACATCATATGGTCAATGATATCGATCTGCTTGATTTTCTTGCTCAGCAGACCGGCATGATTGGCATTGCAGGCCCAACCATGTTTCGGGAGAGTCGACACTATGGCAATGCCGTTTTAAGTAAATTTCCATTAACGTCTCATGAGCTGATTGACTTAAGTCTTGAACCCCATGAGCCCAGAGGGGCAATTCAACTCAGGCTGGAAATCGAGCAACATCAGCTTGTGATAATGACGACACATTTTGGTTTAAAACCAAAAGAACGTCAGTTTCAGGTTGAAAAACTCTTGAGTCGCCTTGCTGAACATGAGGTCGATACAGCGGTATTGATGGGCGATTTAAACGAATGGTTCTTATGGGGAGGGACATTACGTCGCTTAAAAGCCTATTTTGATACCACACCATCCAAAAAAAGTTTCCCCAGTTTTTTCCCCGTATTTGCATTAGATCGTATCTGGGTACATCCACGTAAACACCTACTTTCCTTGAGTGTTCATCGAACAATGCTAGCTAAGAAAGCATCTGATCATTTGCCTGTTGTGGCAAAAATCCTGTTTTGACAATTTGAAGTCAATGTCTCAAATTGTTAGGGTAAAAAGAGTTTTAGAAAACAAAAGTATCTCCATATTCACTCTGGTGAATAACATTTCATGCAAATACCCGCAGTCAACTCGGAAAAATAAATGATGAAAATAAGGGCCAGCTTGTCCACGAGGAGCATGATCTTTAGTCAATGCATTGTGGCGTCTATGGCAGCGTTACCAATGCAGTCAGTTACTGCTGAGGAACAGACGGTCGAGCAGTTACAATCTCGACTGAAAGCGCTTCAGGCAGAGTTACAATCAACACAGGCGGCTCTTGCAAAAGCAGAACAAGAAAAACAACTTTCTAATGCGAAACTGGAAGAACTCTCCCGAGCTGAACCAACATTAGAACCTGACAATAAAATTCGTTTTGGTCATCTCAAAGTGGGCGGTGCTATCAGAGCAAATTATGCTGTCGGTGATTACCCCGAAACAGGAGGTGCCTCGCGTTCTTTTGATGATGGCGGTAATTTCGCCTTGGATACTTTTCGTATCAATTTGGATTATGAAAATGGACCATATCTCGGTAAGCTAGAATACCGCTGGTACAACGGGTATAACTTTCTTCATACAGGATGGTTGGGATACCAATTTGACGAGAATCGGCAAATACAAGTTGGGGTAAATAGAGTGCCATTCGGGCCAGGCCCATACGGCATCTCACAAAGTTGGTTTTTTGATCAACACTACTATCTTGGTTTGTCCGATGACATGGATTTGGGTGTCAAATATCATCAATCAACAGATAACTGGGATTGGGATGTCGCCTATTACGTCTCAGATGAAGGTTCATATACCGGGTCCTCTCATCAGAGTGCTCGTTATTCTTATGATGTGGTGAATGAATCGGGTGATGGTTACGAGGAACGAAATCAATTTAACCTGCGTGGCATAAGACATTTTCAACATGGCGAAGTAGGGACTGATTTAGGCTTCTCTCTTCAATATTCACAGTTAAAAAGCCGAGGCTCGCAGGATGATGGGCATCATTATGCATTATCCGGCCATATGTTGAATAAATGGCAAGCATTCAA
>NZ_DIAC01000046.1:4577-13611 GCF_002414625.1 Methylophaga sp. UBA5088
TTGTTGAATAAATGGCAGGCATTCACATTGGCTACACAACTGACTTATTACCGGTTTGATGTCGATCGTAATCAACCATTAGGTACCAGCAAGTTAGTTCAAATGGGCGCTTATGACTTCCCCAGTACTGCAGCGGCTGAAGCCTGGTTACCAGCTATCTCTCTAAGTTATCGTTACGATACTGACCAACTGCCTTGGTTGGACTATGTCATGCCTTACGTCGAGTACAGTGTCCTTCTCAAACAAGAGCATGATTTTAACGATAGTGCCTTAGCAACAGTTGGTGCAGCTTGGGCGAGTGGTAATTGGTACATCTACACAGATCTAAGCGCCTCGAACGGTAATGAATTTATCGGGGGGGATGACCCATTTGGTGATCGTCTCGGTGCTAATCAGAATGATGACTGGCAGACACGTTTTAATATCAATTTTGGCTACTACTTCTAGGTGCTGAATATTCGTACTTACAATAATAATCATAGAGAGAGTCCGTAATGACCG
The DNA here is from genome assembly GCF_002414625.1 of Methylophaga sp. UBA5088. NCBI lineage: Bacteria > Pseudomonadati > Pseudomonadota > Gammaproteobacteria > Thiotrichales > Piscirickettsiaceae > Methylophaga > Methylophaga sp. UBA5088. The sequence continues at coordinate 5,079 of NZ_DIAC01000046.1, forward strand.
AGCAGACGATAGATAATAAAAAACCTCGCAAAGCAGAAATCAATCCTCCCGTATTTTTTGGTTCGGCCATTTTAATTATCGCTTTTGTTATTTTTGCTGCTTTCTTTTCTGATACAGCATCAGTCGTATTTAAAGATACTCAAAGCTGGATAGTCGATACTTTTGGTTGGTTCTATTTATTGGCTGTCGGTTTTTTTCTAGTGTTCAGTATTGGTCTGGCTATGACTTCATATGGCGCCATTAAGCTTGGGCCTGATCATTCCGAGCCTGATTATGGCTATTTATCATGGTTCGCCATGTTATTTAGCGCTGGTATGGGGATAGGCTTACTCTTCTTCGGTGTTGCAGAGCCCATTATGCATTTTTCAGCCCCACCCGTAGGTGAAGGCGGTGATATTGCGGCAGCACGTGAAGCCATGTCAATTACCTTCTTTCACTGGGGACTGCATGCCTGGGCAATCTATGCCGTCGTGGGTTTATCTTTAGCTTACTTTGGATTTAGACATAACCTGCCATTGACCATTCGTTCATCACTTTACCCTTTAATCGGCGAGCGTATTTACGGACCAATAGGTCACGCCGTTGATATCTTTGCTGTACTGGGCACCATGTTCGGTGTTGCAACCTCACTGGGATTGGGCGTGTTACAGGTCAATGCTGGTCTCACCTATATGTTCGATTTACCAGCTGAATCTGTCTCGCTGCAAATAGGCCTGATTGCTGCCATCACCGTACTCGCCACGATTTCAGTTATTGCTGGTTTAGACTCGGGTATCAAACGTTTATCAGAGCTAAATCTGGGCTTGGCTATTCTACTGATGTTGTTTGTTCTATTTGCTGGACCAACGCTCTTTTTACTACAAACGTTTGTGCAAAATACCGGTAATTATCTCAGTGAAGTGGTGAATAAAACTTTCAATTTATATGCCTATGATCCTAACGGTTGGATCGGTGGCTGGACATTATTCTATTGGGGCTGGTGGATTGCTTGGTCACCTTTTGTCGGTATGTTTATCGCACGAGTTTCAAGAGGCAGAACCATTCGTCAGTTCATTTTAGGTGTGTTATTTGTGCCGGTAGGCTTCACCTTTATGTGGATGACTTTCTTTGGCGGAACAGCGATCAATATGGAATTAGGGGAGCTGTCTGGTGTTATATCTAATGCTGTAAGTGAGAATAATGCCATTGCCATTTATGCCATGTTCGAACAAATGCCTTTTAGTATGATCTCGGCTGGCTTAGCGACGATATTGGTTGTTACGTTTTTTGTCACCTCTTCGGATTCGGGCTCTTTGGTGATTGATATGATCACATCCAATGGTCATCCGAAACCTCCGGTTTGGCAGCGTATTTTCTGGGCCTTAACTGAAGGCTGTGTTGCTGCAGCATTGTTGTTAGCTGGTGGTTTAAAAGCATTGCAAACAGCTTCGATTGCTGGCGCGTTACCCTTTGTCGTCATCATGTTGCTGATGTGCTTTGGTTTGATGAAGGGACTCAGAATGGAAGGCATAAAACGCCTTATTATTGGTGTTCCCCAAACACCTGTTAGCACAGGCAGACAAGTGAGTTGGAAGCAACGCCTGAAGAACTTGAGTGAATATCCTGACAAAGCAGCTATGCAAACTTTTCTGCTTGAAGTTGTGAAGCATGCTTTGAAAAAAGTATCAGCTGAGTTAAAAACAACGGGTGTGGATGCTGATATTGTCAGTAAAAAAGACTCTATTGAGTTAGTTGTATCGTATGGCGGTGAAAGAGATTTTGTCTATGGTGTTCACAGCGTCAGACATTTAATGCCTAGTTTTGCTTTGGATGCATTGGAAGATGATGACGATGAGACTAAGCGCTATTACCGTGGAGAGGTATACCTGGCTGAGGGTAGTCAGCATTATGATTTATATGGATACAATCAAGAGCAAGTGATTGATGACATTCTGATACAGTACGAAAAACATATGCATTTCCTGCATATCGTTGGGGACAGTTAAATCAGATTATAAACAGTAGCAAGATTTTCCTGTTATTTCATGGTATTGTCCCGAAAATAAACATGAGTGGAGAGAGAAAATGCGTTTATTTTGGTTCAGTTTAGCCGCCTTAGGCCTTGGTTTTTCGGGTGTTTCTCATGCCGGTAGCAGTGAGTATCTGGATAGTTACTCCTGTGGTAAAAGCGCCATTGAAATAGGTATGAATATTGATGAAATCAAACTGATGTGTGGTCAAACCTGGCAACCCAGTAATGTTGTAAAATCGGTTAGACCTGCATTAGAAGTAGGTAAAGATGGTGAAAGACTCCAGGATAATTTTGAAAAGTGGATGTTTAAGACCGTCAGTGATGGCAGTACCCACGTCTTGTTGAAAAATGGTGAGGTCATTCGAATTTTTACTACACAATAATCCGGGTTTATTCAGTTTGATTTAAGTTTGAATCGCTATATTCTTTACTGATAAACCAAGTAAAAAAGCGATGTATACGATGAGATCCTTCCTGACATTGTCACTGTGTTCATGTCTGATGCTTATAGCTATGCTAAGCCTTTCGACTGTGCGGGCAGAAGAAAGCGCCACTGTGGCCAGACAATTATTGAAAGAAGGTAAAATCATGCCACTCCAGGAAATACTGACAAAGGCGGCCATGATAAAGCCAGGCCAAGTCATTGAAACGGATTTGGAAAAAGAAAATGAGCGTTATGTCTATGAATTAGAAATTCTCGACAAAGATGGTCAGGTTTGGGAACTGGAGCTGGATGCGCAGACAGGTGAATTCGTTGATCTGGAAAATGAGGATGATTAATGCGCCTGTTATTAGTAGAGGATGACCCTTCATTGGGGCCCAATCTTCAAGACTCTCTCAACAAAGCAGGCTTTGCTACGGATTTGTCGACGGACGGTATTGATGGCGAAGCCATGGGACAAATCGAACCTTATGACCTGATCGTTCTGGACTTGGGCTTGCCTGGAAAGTCCGGCCTGGAAGTACTCGAAAACTGGCGAAGTCAGGCTAATTCAGTCCCGGTGATTATTCTCACCGCACGAGATGCATGGGAAGATAAAGTCTTAGGCTTTAAAGCAGGCGCCGATGATTACCTCGCCAAACCGTTTCAGACAGAAGAGTTGATTGTTCGAATCAATGCCGTTTTACGTCGATGTACGGGACACAATCCAGGTGCCTTGAGCTATGGGGATTTATCTTTGGATGAGGCTGAGCAAGCTGTCATAGTAAAAAATGGTAACAAACACAGCCTGACAGGTACTGAATTTAAACTGTTACGTTACTTTATGTTGCATCCAAAGCAGTTACTTTCCAAAACAACCCTCACAGAACATGTCTATCAATTAGATAGCGATAAAGATAGTAATGTGATGGAAGTGTATGTTAATCGATTACGGCAAAAGATCGGGGCAGATTGGATAATCACTCGTCGTGGTCAGGGGTATATTTTTGGTCAGCAAGACTGATGCGATCAGTCCGTAGCCGTCTCTCCATTGGCTTGGCTGTTTTTTTAGCAGCATTGTTATTAGGTCAGTGGCTATGGCTGACCTTCACCATAGACCGCTTGATTGAAAAACAGGTTATTACGCGTTTACAAGAAGAGACGGAAACCGTACTCGCACATATTCATATTCAATCTGATGGTGAAATCGTCTTAGATAGCAGACGTTTGAGCAGCAGCTATCAACGAGCCTTTTCTGGTTTATATTTTTCTATACAGTCCATCGACCATCAGATTTTTTCACGATCTTTATGGGACTTTGATCTCACTACACCTGCTCTAAGTATCGGCTCCAAAGCGACACTTTACCTTCAAGGCCCTGGTGAACAACCATTAATGGCCGTTTCTGCTGGCTATCTAAAGCAAGGTAAACAGATCACCATTACAGTGGCAGAAGATATTGCTTGGATGTTGGAGGATAAGTCTCATTTTCAGTGGACCTTTACGGTGTTATCTCTGCTTGGCGTTTTAGCTTTATTAGCTTTTCAATTCTGGATCGTTAGGCTTGCTCTGAAACCTCTCAATAAAGCCAAGCAAGAATTAAAACTACTGGGACAGGGTGAGATTGAAAAAATTGATGAACATGCACCGGATGAAATTCGACCTTTGCTGTTTGAGTTAAACCGTTTGATGTCCAGTATGGTGGTTAAGACCCGTCGATCGAGGCAATCACTTGGTAATCTCGCACATCGTTTAAAAACGCAATTAACATTATTGAATCAGATTGCTGATACAGAAGCGATGCAACATAATTCTGAAGGCAAGCAGGCAATCTATTCGCAGACAAATGAAATTAAACAAATTATCGACCGCGAGTTAAAGCGTGCTCGTGTTTCCGGTATGACGTTGCCCGGTAAAGGTGTCGATATAAATGAAATGGTGACCAACCTTGTCGATACATTGAAACGTATCTATCAAGATAAAGAATTAAATATCAGCTGGCGAGTGGATAAACAACTGCGCTTTCATGGTGACAGGGAAGACTTGCTAGAGCTATTGGGTAATATTCTTGATAATGCCTGCAAATGGTGTGAAAGCAGAATAGAACTTGAGATTTATAGAGATGATGGTATCTATATCTGTGTCAAAGATGACGGTCCTGGATGTCATGGTGATGATTTATCAGCACTGACTCAACGTGGTTTTAGGGCAGATGAGGCGACGCCTGGTAGTGGCTTGGGGTTGGCGATAGTGTTTGATATTGTCGAGAGTTATGAAGGGACAATGCACTTTTCTGAATCCCAGAAATGGGGAGGACTGCAGGTGGATATCCACCTGCAGTCCTCAGTTTCGGCTTAGAACCAGTCTTGAGTTGTTTTACGAACTTCACCGGTTTTGGCGTCGATTAATACTTCCCATTCGCCACCATCGGCGTCGACGATTTCAAATTCATAATCCCAACCTTTATCAAAGGCACGATCTTCCAGGTCAGCATCTTCAACAATCCCTGGTTTGGCTTCAAGGGCTTTTGCTTGGGCTTCTTCTAAAGAGATAAGTCCAAAACCTTCAGAGATTTTTCTGATTTCACGAAGATCATCAGCATCCATATCAGCGTGAGCAACACCCACTTGCATCATCATAGTAGCTGCGCCGATTAAACTAATTGTTTTCAAGTTTTTCATTTTTGTGCTCCTTTCGTTGAGGTACGGTTCACATATTAGTGGCCCAAACTTAAACGAAGCTGAATTTATTTCAGATAAAGGTTTACTTTCAGTTAGGGAGCTAACTATAATGAGATATGCTTCAAGTCAAAGACTTGCCAGATAAGGCAATATTAGAAAAGTTTGCTTCACGTTACCCCAATGCGGATGTTGATGCAGTGATGCAGTTTCTTCATCTGTTAGGAGTGGCTTCTGAGCTTTCTATTGGTTTGGATGAATTTCTCAGTCGCTATCAACTACTTCAAGGCCGGTGGTGGGTCCTCATCCTATTGATGCGTGAAGATAACTTTGTTTCTTCACCATCTAAGCTCGCTGAAAAAGCGGGTGTCAGTCGTGCGACCATGACTGGCCTGCTTGATGGTCTGTCACGAGAAAAGTTGATAGAACGAATTGTTGATGAAAAAGATAAGCGACAAACGCAGATTAAACTCACGTCAAAAGGTCAGAAACAGCTAGATGATGTGATGCCTGATTATTACCAGCGTTTAGGCAAACTAATGTCGGTGATCGATAAAGATGAAGGCGAAACTTTAATGAGAGTACTGGGCAAGTTAAAACAAAACTTAACTATTTTTGATTAAGTTTATCCGTTTAGTAATACGTTTATATCTATGAGGAGTATGTAATGAAGAAGTTTTTAGTTTTTTTATTCAGTATGTTTTCTATTCAACTACCAGTGGTAGCTGAGGAGCTATCTGTAAACAATCAAGTTGATTTTGCAAATGCTCAATGGAATAAAGCATTTAATGCTGGCGATGTAGATGCGCTGACACAGTTGTATAAAAATGATGCCACCTTATCACCGGGTAATGGCGCTATATTAAAAGGTAGAGATGCCATCGGTCAGTTATTCCAGAGCTTTGTCGATAATGGCGTCACAAATCATCGTATTGATACGGATAGTATCTATGTGTCGGATAATCAAATAACACAAATAGGCTATTGGCAAGCTGATGGTAAAAATGCTGAAGGTGAAAAGATTAGCTTCGGCGGTGTTCTATCATTAGTTCTGGCTAAAACAGAAGAGGGTGAATGGGTCATTCAGTCTCATATCTGGAATATGCAGCCATAAATTAACACCATTAATTCCCAAAAAAGCCCTTCACTGAAGGGCTTTTTTTTTGCTCTGAACTCAAATGGTGCAAGTTATTTCATATTGGTGCAAAAATAAGTATCCAAACTACTTATTAAAAAGGGTGTTTTTAAAGTCTTTCATGTAAATCAATGGTTTAGTTTTTTGGCACAGTGTTTGCCAAAGTATGCAGACAATGATTGACGGAGAGATCCATGAGAGAGAAGTTAGTCCTAATTGGTAATGGTATGGCTGGGGTGCGAACACTGGAAGAGTTGCTCAAACTCGCACCTGATAAATATGACATTACTGTTTTCGGTGAAGAACCTTACGGTAATTACAACCGCATTATGCTTTCACCTGTGTTGGCAGGTGAAAAAACGATTGATGAGATCATGATTAATGATCTGCAGTGGTATGAAGATAACAACATCAAACTGTTATCTGGTAAAAAAGTGACCACAATTGATCGTTTAAATCGAGTCGTGACAGCTGATGATGGTAGCACTGAAAACTATGATCGTCTTTTGTTAGCCACAGGTTCACGCCCATTTATGTTGCCTATTCCGGGCTCTGATTTAGAGGGGGTGATCAGTTTCCGTGATATTGCCGATGTCGATACGATGTTGGAAACGGCTAAAATCCATAAAAAAGCCGTGGTCATCGGTGGCGGCTTATTGGGTCTGGAAGCAGCCAATGGGCTAATGATTCAAGGTATGGATGTCAGCGTTGTTCATATTAGTGATGTGTTAATGAATCAGCAGCTGGATAAACCTGCTTCTGATCTAATGCTGGAAGAGCTTAGGGGCAAAGGGCTGACGTTTTTGATGGAACATCAAACTGAAGCCATCATTGGTCGTGACCGTGTCGAAAAACTTCGCTTTAAAGATGGCTCTGAAATTGACGCAGACCTGGTTGTGATGGCCGTGGGTATCCGACCAAACATCGAACTAGCCAGCTCAGCCGATATTCATTGTGACCGTGGCATTGTGGTAGATGACACCATGCAGACCTTTGATCCAAGAATTTATGCCGTAGGTGAGTGTGTTCAACATCGAAGCCAAACCTTTGGTTTGGTAGCGCCTTTATTTGAGCAAGCCAAGGTGTGTTCAAATCATTTGGCCCAAATGGGGATTGCACGTTATATCAGTTCGGTGACCTCAACAAAATTAAAAGTGACGGGGATCGATCTGTTTTCTGCGGGTGACTTTCTTGGTGATGATGATACTGAAGATTTGGTATTTAAAGATGCAGCCAGAAAGGTTTATAAAAAGCTGGTAATAAAAGATAACCAATTGGTTGGTGCCGTACTTTATGGCGATACAGTAGATGGGGCCTGGTACTTCCAATTGATGCGTGATGGCACAGATATTTCAGATATTCGTGAAAATATGTTGTTTGGACAACATCATCTGGGTGATTCTGGGCATGGCCCGTCTAACTCGGTTGATGGTTTGCCTGATGATGCTGAAATTTGTGGCTGTAATGGCGTCTGTAAAGGTGACATTGTGCAGGCGATTTCAAAACATGGCTTGTTTACTTTGGATGAAGTTAAAGCCCGTACCAAAGCATCAGCGTCTTGTGGATCATGTACAGGTTTAGTTGAACAGTTACTGGCATCTACTCTGGGCAGTGACTTTAATGACACACCCAGCAAGAAGCCAATGTGTGGCTGCACGGATTTGTCGCATGCTGAAGTCAAAGCCGCGATTATTGAAAAATCACTGAAAAACATTCCAGATTTGATGTCTGCACTTGAGTGGAAAACAGAAGATGGCTGCCACTCCTGTCGTCCTGCCTTGAACTACTACATGTTAAGTAGCTGGCCAAATGAGTATCAGGATGATCCTCAGTCACGTTTCATTAATGAACGTGTGCATGCCAATATTCAGAAAGACGGCACCTATTCGGTAGTACCCAGAATTTGGGGTGGGGTAACCAATCCAAGAGAGTTGCGTGCAATTGCAGATATTTCCGAAAAATACAATGTACCCACAGTCAAAATAACTGGTGGTCAACGAATCGATCTTCTCGGTATAAAGAAAGAAGACTTACCCAAAATGTGGGCAGATCTGAGTGATGCTGGTTTTGTTTCTGGTCATGCCTACGGTAAGTCCCTGCGGACAGTCAAAACCTGTGTTGGATCAGAATGGTGTCGTTTCGGCACGCAAGATTCTACCGGCCTGGGTATTAAAGCTGAAAAAATGACATGGGGAAGCTGGACACCTCATAAATTCAAGATTGCCGTATCTGGCTGTCCACGTAACTGTGCAGAAGCAACTATCAAAGACTTCGGTATTGTCTGTGTT
>NZ_DIAC01000046.1:13811-14190 GCF_002414625.1 Methylophaga sp. UBA5088
CGATTCTGGCTACGAACTTCATGTTGGTGGTAACGGTGGGATTAAAGTCCGAGCAACAGACTTTCTCACCAAAGTTGCCACCGAAGAAGAAGCCTTGGAATATTGCGCGGCCTTTATGCAGTTATATCGTGAAGAAGCTCACTATTTAGAACGTACCGCACCTTGGATTGAGCGTGTTGGTTTGAAACATGTGACTTCAGCGGTGGTGGACGATGAAGTGAATCGTAAGCGGTTGGCTGAGCGTTTCCATGAATCACAAAAGAATGCACAGGTCGATCCTTGGGCTGAGCACGCTGCCAAATACAAAGATAACTATATCCCGATTAAACAAGTAGTGTAGAGGTAACTATGAGCTGGACTGAAGTTGGCCCCTTGGTCG
>NZ_DIAC01000083.1:0-6499 GCF_002414625.1 Methylophaga sp. UBA5088
GCTACGGCGTTGATCGCTGGTGACGTCTTCTAATGCCACACCAAAGATCTCTGAGGCGGTATGACGGTGAATATCTTCGCCATTAGCAAAGGCATTCAGTAAGCTTTTATCACCAGATAAATGCGCCATAATGCGTAGTTCGATTTGTGAGTAATCGGCTGCTAATAAGACGTAACCATCCGATGCAACAAAGGCTTCACGAATGCGGCGACCATTCTCACTGCGGATAGGAATATTCTGTAGATTAGGATCAGAGGAGGATAATCGTCCAGTAGCGGTGACGGCCTGATGATACGAAGTGTGTACTCGCCCACTGGTTTTATTGACCTGAAGAGGCAACTTATCGGTATAAGTGGATTTCAGTTTGCTCAGTCCACGATATTGCATAATGATTTGTGGCAGTTCATACCCTTCGTCCGCTAATTCTTGTAAGACCTCCTCTGCCGTTGATGGCTGACCTTTAGGCGTTTTCTTTTTCACCGGTAATTGCTGTTTCTCGTAAAGAATTTCTTGCAATTGTTTTGGTGAACCCAGGTTGAATTTTTGACCGGCAACGGCATAAGCCTGCTCTTCGAGATCCGCAATTTGTCTAGCCATATTGTCGCTTTGCTGCTGCAGCATCCAGATATCGATATTGACGCCATTACGTTCCAATGTGTTTAGTACCGGCAATAGCGGCATTTCCAATTCTCGATACACTTTGGCCAGAGACGGAATGTTTTCAATTTTAGGCCATAAAGTCTGGTGTAGTTGCAAAGTGATATCAGCATCTTCTGCGGCATAAGGCGAGGCTTGTTCTATACCTATCTCATTGAATGTCAGTTGTTTTTTACCTTTTCCGGCAATATCTTCAAAATGAATCGTATCTCGGCCCAGATATTTTTGAGCTAATGAGTCCATATCATGCCGGGTTGCCGTGCTATCAAGCACATAGGATTCGAGCATGGTGTCATGAGCTATCCCTTGCAGATTGATGTCATGATTGAGTAATACATGGCGATCGTATTTCAGGTTTTGGCCGACTTTGAGGTGTTTAGGACTTTCAAGTAAGGGTTTGAGATCCTGCATAACACTATCAAAGTCCAATTGCTCCGGTGCACCTGGATAGTCATGTTTGAGCGGTAAGTAAGCCGCTTCCCCTGCTTTTACTGCAAACGAAACACCGACGATTCTGGCTTCAAGATAGTCGAGGCTGGTGGTTTCGGTATCAAAGGCAAACAGCTCCGCTTTTTGGAGTTTTTCTAACCAGACCTGCCATTGTTGTTGATCTAGGATTGTGTCGTAATTTTGTTCTGTCGTAGTGTTATCAGCCTCTGTAGCTGAGCCACTATCAGTTGTTGATGAGCTATCTGATGATTGTAACTCACTTATCCAGCCACGAAATTCCATTTGTTTGAATAACGCTAGTAGTGCTTCAGTATCCTGCGGTTGGTTTTTAATCTCTTCAAGGTGTATATCCAGCTCAACATCGCATTTGATGGTCGCTAACTGGTAACTCAGATCAGCCATTTCTTTGTTTTCAGCCAGTTTCTCCGGCATCTTTTTCGCACCACGAAAATCAAGCTCACGCACCGCTTCCAGGTTGGCGTAGATATCTTTCAGGCTGCCAAGATTTTGTAGCAGGCTTAGAGCCGTCTTTTCACCCACACCGGGCACGCCGGGAATGTTGTCCACCTTATCGCCCATTAATGCCAGAAAGTCGATAATCAGTTCTGGTGGCAGACCAAACTTTTCTTTTACGCCCTCTATATCCAACACAGTTTCCGTCATCGTGTTGACCAGTGTGACATGCTGGTTGACCAGCTGGGCCATATCTTTATCGCCAGTACTGATGACTACATCCAGACCTTTTTCTGTCGCCTGACGCGCAAAGGTTCCTATCACATCGTCTGCTTCAACGCCGTCAATCACCAGTAGCGGCAGGCCCATGGCTTTAATAATGTCATGCACTGGCTGCACTTGTGAACGTAAGTCATCCGGCATGGGGGGGCGCTGCGCTTTGTATTCAGCGAATAACTCATCACGGAAGGTTTTCCCTTTCGCATCAAAAATGACAGCAATCGGACTATTAGGGTAATCAGCCAATAAGCGGCGTAACATCGCGGTCACCCCTCTGACGGCGCCGGTCGGCTCACCAGCGGAGTTACGAAGATCCGCTTTGAACATGGCATGAAATGCGCGATAGAGATAAGAAGAACCGTCGACCAGAACGAAAGGGGCAGATTGACTCATAAGTTATAACGACCAATTGGATAATAGGGAACAGACTGCTTTTCTCCAAGCAGCGGAAATGCTATCTTTAGTGCCAAATAACACGGAGCATCCACATGTTTAACAAATTCGCTATTGTATGCGCAGTTACCCTGGTAATGACAACCCAAGTTTGGGCAGATGAAAAATCAGTGATGGAAAAACCACCAGTGATTCCTGAGCCATTACAAAGCGGTGAAAGCATGGAGCCCGATATCAATATTATCCAGGAAGATGACCGTACTGTTGAAGAGTATCGAATGAATGGTCAGCTTTATATGATTAAAGTCACGCCGTCTATTGGCAAACCTTATTACTTGATGGACTCTGATGGGGATGGTTCACTTGAGACAAAAAGCTTTGAGCTGGACTCTGGTGCCGTTCCAAACTGGATTCTGTTGGAGTGGTAAGTCCTTTATCTATCTGAGTTCTTTTAATGTCAGTTTATACTGAAGTCGAGCGCGACGATTTAGTCGCGTTTTTGAATGATTATTCTGTCGGGGAATTGGTGTCATATCAGGGCATCAGTGACGGCATCGAGAATACCAATTATTTTGTCACTACAAGCAAAGGTGAGTATGTACTCACTTTATTTGAGCAGCACACTTTTGGTGAGTTAGCTTATTTTCTTGATGTGATGACGTTTTTTTATATGAATGATATTCCATCTGCGCATCCTGAAGCGGATAGCCAGGGGCAATATCTAAAGAAGCTCTGTGGCAAACCTGCGGCGCTGGTTGTGCGATTACCAGGCAGGGGCGTCAATACGACTGCTACAGTTGAGCAATGCGCACAAATTGGAGATGTACTGGCTGAGATGCACCTTGTGGGGCAGTCATTTCAATCAAGACGACCTTCTGAGCGTGGTCCTGACTGGCGCCAGCAAACAGCACAGCAACTATTGTCTAAGCTGGATGATGACAGAGCGAGCATATTAAAAAATGAACTTGCTTATCAGCAAGGTTATGCGACGTTGGGATTACCTGAAGGGGTCACTCACTCAGACTTATTCCGTGATAATGCGTTGTTCGAAGGTAACAAACTCAGCGGCATTATCGACTTCTACTTTGCGAGTGATGAATACTTACTTTATGACTTGGCTGTCGCCGTGAATGATTGGTGTGTCGGAGAAGATGGTTTACCCGAAACTGATCGTTACCATTCTCTTATGACGCACTATCTACAAAAAAGAGCATTAACAGAATCCGAGCAAGCCAATTGGAACATGGTTTGTCGGGCGGCGGCACTGCGTTTCTGGCTGTCTCGATTACAGGATCAACTCTTTCCGCGTGAAGGTGAGCTGACTCAAATTAAAAACCCGGATGCATTTTTAACTATTCTCAAGTATCACCGTGAGCATCCATTAACGCTGGATTTTAACTAAACAGCTGATGCGCGTTCTGATAATTAAACTGACTTCGATGGGCGACCTGATGCATGCTCTGCCAGCGCTCACTGATGCTGCTAAGGTCTTTCCTGATATTGAATTTGACTGGGTGGTGGATAGTGCCTTTGCGGCGGTACCTCAATGGCATCCACGTGTGAAGCGTGTGATTACTACATCACACCGACGCTGGCGGCAGAACTGGTTTGGTCATTTATTTAATGGTGAGATAGGTCATTTTTATAAAGCTTTAAATCTCGATGACTATGACGTTGTCATTGATATGCAAAATAATCTGAAAAGTGCCCTGGTCAGTCTGTTAAGAAAAGGACCCGTTTCCGGCCTGGACAAATACAGTTGTCGTGAAAAGCCGGCTTATCTTGCTTATCGCCATAAACTTAATGTGAATCCAAACCAGCATGCGGTTGAGCGTATGCGTCAGATTATGGCAAAAGCGCTTGATTATCCTTTGCCTGACTCCGAAGCAGAGTATGGCGTGGATTTGGCACACTGTCAGTTGCCACAATTGGCATTTGAACTACCAAAAAATTATGTAATGCTGGTTCACAACGCAAGTTGGCTAACGAAATTATGGCCAGTACAACATTGGCAAGCGTTGACCTTAAAAGCGATTGAAGCAGGATATTCTGTGGTAATCCCCTCAGGGAATGATGAAGAGTATCAGCGAGCCTTGCAGATCGCCGCTGTTAGCGACCATGCCTATACATTGCCGAGGTTGCCACTCGATAATGTCGTGGCCATTATGCAAGGTGCCAAAGCCGCTTTGTGTAGTGATACGGGCCTTGCGCATATGGCCGCAATGATGGATAACCCCGCCATTACTCTATATGGCTCAACGGATACGCATCTGATTGGCACAGCGGGCCAGAATCAGCAGCATTTGATTACAGGAATGTCGTGTTCACCTTGTTATAAACGACGTTGTCCTCTGCCAGAAGCAAAATCCGGTATGCCCGTATGTATGGCTGAGATGCAGCCAGACCAAGTCTGGAATAGACTCGCCGCCGTTTTACAAGCACAATAACGCCTCTGACTTCTTTTCTGGCGTGATAAAACCGCATTATGAAATTTGATTTTCCTGAATTCCATCAAGCCCGTATTGCTGTTATTGGTGACTTGATGCTTGATCGTTTTTACTATGGCAAAGCCAGCCGAATTTCACCTGAAGCCCCTGTGCCAGTGGTGAATGTGGAACGCCTGGAAGATGTACCTGGTGGTGCTGCCAACGTGGCGATGAATATTGCTTCGTTGGGTGCACAATGTAATATCACCGGCATCACAGGGGCTGATGAAGCCGCCAATGTCCTCAAACAAAAACTGCATGCGGTGGGGGTGAATTGTTTATTTCATCAAGCCGCCCATAACTGCACCATTATCAAGTCACGTGTCATCAGCAGTCATCAACAGTTAATCCGTCTGGATTTTGAACAGCGTTTCACAGAGCAAGTGGCTCAGGATATGGAGCATTTAGCTGAGCACGTTACCGATAATGCGAAAGTGATTGTGCTGTCAGACTATAACAAGGGTACCTTAGCCCATCCGCAGTATTGGATTGAAAAAGCCAGAGATAAACAAAGCCTGATTTTGGTGGATCCGAAAGGAGACGATTTCACTAAATATCGTGGTGCCGATCTGATTACCCCGAATATGAGTGAGTTTGAGGCGGTCGTTGGCGCCGTGGAATCAGAACAGGATCTTATCAGCAAAGCGCAAACGCTGATTAAATCTCTGAATATTAAAGCGATTCTTATTACTCGTAGTGAACATGGTATGACGCTAGTGCAGGCGGATAAACCTGAATTTCATTTGCCTGCTATCGCTAAAGAGGTGGCTGATGTGACAGGCGCTGGTGATACCGTTATTTCAACATTAGCGACAGCATTAGCTGCCGGCGTCAGCCTGGAACAAGCGGTCACTTTAGCCAATGTAGCTGCCAGTATTGTGGTGACTAAACTAGGCACCTCAACGGTCAGTGAACCTGAACTGCGTCAGGAATATGAACGTCATCAGGGCATCAACAACACCGATCATTGCATTGGCGGTGCTGTTACCGTTGAGCAGTTAAAAATGGCGGTAGACCAAGCCAAAAACCGTGGTGAGAAAGTCGTGTTTACCAACGGCTGTTTTGATATTTTGCATGCCGGGCATGTGACTTACCTTCAACAAGCCAGAGCCTTGGGTGATCGTCTGATTGTTGCTATCAATACTGATGAATCAGTCACCAAATTAAAAGGTGAAGGTCGTCCAATTAATACCGCAGACAGACGTCTGACTGTTTTGGCTGGATTAGCTGATGTGGACTGGGTGACCTGTTTCCCTGGTGATACGCCAGAGGAGTTATTACGACTGATCCAGCCCGATATCCTGGTCAAAGGCGGTGACTATGATAAAAAAGGCGTGGTCGGCTGGGAAATCGTTGAAGCTTATGGCGGTGAAGTGAAAGTGATGGGGCTGGTGGAAAACTGCTCTACGACAGCAATTGTGAATAAAATTAATCAGCGCGACTAGCTTTTAATACGAATTTATTCAGCTAAAGCTTTAACCGCCTTACTGATATTGTCATATAGGTGAGCTGGGTTAATCGTGCCGATAATCACACTACTTACGGCTGGTTCATTAAAGATAAAGTCGAAATTGTCCTGAACCGTGTCTGTACCGGCTTGTTTCGCCAGGTGGCCACTACCAAGCGCTTTTTTAATGAAAATGCCTTTATTGAGTTTGGCTGCCTGCTCAATGACGGCCTGTTCTTCCTCGTATTGCAGATTATGCATCACCATGGCGATATCAGACTGTTCCAACGTCAACATCCCGCCTGTAACGGTTTTGGTGGACATACCACTGGCA
>NZ_DIAC01000083.1:6592-7530 GCF_002414625.1 Methylophaga sp. UBA5088
ACTGGCACGAATCCAACCTCGCTGTTTTAAGTCAGCTAAGACTTCCAGAGCACCATGATGACGGATGATATGTTCATCATTTCCATCAGAGTGAATCAACACAATATCTAACGCATCTTGTTGTAAAGTTTTTAAGCTGTTTTCGATACTTTTAATCAGTGATTCAGGTGTAAAGTCATAGTGTGATTCACCGCTTACGGCATCAAAATACTCACCCGCTTTGGTGGCAATAATCCATTCGCGCCGGACTTTTTTTAATAATTCTCCAAGGCGTTGCTCACTGCGACCATAAGCTGGTGCGGTATCAATCAGATTAATACCCGATTCCCAGGCTTGCTCAAGCAAGGCAATCACTTGTTCATCATCTGGAATTTGAAAGCCATCAGGGTATTTCACCGCTTTGTCGCGACCGATTTTTACGGTGCCAAGACCGAGTGGTGAAACTTGTATACCTGTCTCCGCAATTGGATTTTTTTGTTCTAAATAGGCCATCAAAAAACTCTGTCCCATAACGGTTTAGCGATCTCTGGGTGAGGAAAATCAGGATTGTCGTAACTGCGTTTTTCTATAGCATCGACATTAATGGCTTTCAGAACCTGATCGGCTAAATCCGGTGCCAGAGCTAATTTGGTGGGCCAGCAAATATGAAGATTCTGTTGTGAATCAATAAAAGCATGATCAGGTCGGGTAAGATTGGATTGCTTGGGCTCTGCGCGGTTCACCGCATGCGTGGCCCAATCAAGAGCTGGCAATTCAAACCATGGCAAAATATTGTTGAGCAATTGCTTGGCTTCGGTGATCAAGTTTTCTTGCGATTTAGCAACGCCTTCTTCAGCGATATTGCCGCCGATATACCAGACCGTGTCACCTTGCTGTGTTTTATGGCTGGAAATTGTCGCAATAGGTTTGGAACCACTACCCAGGCTATGGGCATAGAT
>NZ_DIAC01000071.1:0-284 GCF_002414625.1 Methylophaga sp. UBA5088
GCTCAGGGTCAGAGTGTTTGATTTAACTTCATCAAGGGAGCCGTCAGTGCCTGACCTCTTGATTACACCCCCTTGATTACATTTTGTTTTCAGGACTGATAGCCCCCGCAGGCGCCTAAGCCATCCTATATAGTTGGCTAATTAAACACGCTACCTAACACAATAAACAAGAGAGAGTTGTCGCTAATGTCTAAAAACACATTTTCAGCCTTGCTAGTAGAGGATAAGGAGTCTCAAGCAAATATTACCAAACTGGAAAATGTGGATGCTTTACCGAATCAAGG
>NZ_DIAC01000071.1:397-10502 GCF_002414625.1 Methylophaga sp. UBA5088
GATGCTTTACCGAATCAAGGTGGGGATCTTCTAATTCGCGTTACCCATTCTAGTTTGAATTACAAAGATGGGCTTGCTGTAACAGGTAAAGGCAAAGTGTTGAGGTCGTTTCCTATCGTTCCAGGAATCGATCTGGCTGGTGTGGTTGAAGATGCCGGTGAGAGCACAAAATTCAAAGCGGGTGACCAGGTTTTTGTCACTGGATGGGGTGTGGGTGAGCAGGTTTCCGGTGGCTATGCCGGGTTTGCCAAAGTTAAACCTGAATGGGCAGAGTTAATACCTGAAGGACTCAGTGCCATGCACTGCATGGCTTTAGGTACCGCTGGTTTTACGGCCATGCTAGCGACATTGTCGCTTGAAGATCACAATGTACTTCCCGACTCTGGACCAGTATTAGTGACAGGTGCCTCTGGCGGGGTGGGGTCCATCGCTATTTCGTTACTTGCCAAACGCCACTATAACGTCGTCGCCTCGACTGGCAGAATCGAAGAACAGGGAGACTATCTAAAGCGTCTTGGCGCATCTGAGATCATTCATAGAGAGGAATTATCGTCGCCAAGTGGCAGACCTCTGGACTCTGAACGTTGGGCTGGCGCGATTGATTCAGTGGGTGGTGAAACCCTCGCTAGTATTCTTCGTCAAACTCAGTACCGGGGCAGCGTTGCCGCCTGTGGTTTAGCCGGTGGAGCCAGTCTGCCGAGTACCGTGCTGCCATTCATACTGCGTGGTGTGAACCTGTTAGGCATTGATTCCGTTATGTGTCCGTCTTGGTTGCGAAAAAGAGCGTGGAGTCGTATGTCAGAAGACATCGATCTGAAGACCTTGGAACAACTGATTCAAGTAATTTCGCTTGATGCGGTTCCCGATGCTGCTCAGCAGATCCTTGCCGGAAAAATTCGTGGCAGAATCGTAGTGGATATGAGCTTGTAAATGCGATGATGCATGCAATAAACGGCGATACCAAAGGCTAACAGCCAGCGCCGTTAATCTCAGTGTTTCCAGGCCAGGATAAACCAAATTTCATAGCGAAATGAGGTCGTTTTCTAATTAACTCCAATGTCGGTTATTAAGCAGTGATGCTTCGTTTGTAGTCATAAATGCGTCAATGTATTTATGGCTAACATCGTCAACAAATTTTAATGAGATAACGCTACACTTAGCTAGATTAGTGGTGCGCAAGCAGTTTAAATATTTGTAATACATTGGAGGTATTTCTATGCTTACTGAACAACAACGGGCTGTTATCCCTCATCAATTATTAGTCTTTAACCTATTGGTTTTTAATCTGCTTATCCCAATAGGTTCATTGTTACTGGGAATGGAATTTTTATTGCTACCCATAGCCAGTGTCTGTTCCTTATCGATCAATTTTTATATTTGGTATCGGTCGAAACATGTTCATCAAACACCGCTGATTAATGCTCACTGGTATATCGTGTGGAAACGCTGTCGTATTGTTTTAATTGCCTACTGTATTTCAATTTCTATCGGTTTGGTGTGTGGACTGATGGCGTCATTTCAACATGACACACAATTACGTTCCATTATGATGATCGCGTTTATACGCATCGCGATTGTGCCTTCATTGCTGGTGGTGACGCCATTACTGATTTCATCAACCATTGCGATGAATAAGGTGAGAAGAGGTAAGCTAAAAGTCGCCGGTGTGGTGCCACAAGAAAGCGGTGTCTAACGTGAGAATCGTAAGATAGAGCCTTTATATTTCTCGCTGAGATAGTCTGTGTGTTCAGGCTTTATGTAATCGCTGGTGAAACCATAAGCTATCATTTCACGATCAAGTTTGTTTTTCCGGCCTCTGTCGGGATCTACCAAAATAACATCACAGTGCTGATTTGCATGGTTATGAATAAAGCTGGCTAAAAGCAGAACGTGCTCATCTTCATAAAGCAGATCGCTACCGATAATTAAATCAAACTTGCCGAGCTGACTGGTGTCATTTGCCCAGTCGACTTGTTCGAAAGCGATGCTTTTACCACTGTTCAGTTCTGTATTGCGATCAAGAAAGTGGCTGACTTGCGGATGGTAGTCTGTGGCGGTGATATCCGCCAGGCGTTCATTGAGTAATAAACTTGATAATGCCATGCCGCAGCCAATTTCAAGAATACGTTTATTTTTAATGTCGTATTTGAGCATATGATTGGCAAGCACTATGCTCGAAGGCCAGACAACGCCAAACAAAGGCCAGGTAGCTGAAGATATACCCATGTCATTGGCTTCACCTTCTGGATCACTAAACTGCTGCTTATCCCGAAGCGTACAAAGGTGGATATCCATATCACCGACCTCAATGGTCTGGTAACGAACACGAATAGGCTTGGTCATCATTTATCCTGAAAAGCAATGGGTGCTTGGTCAGTTATGTGTGATAAATGACAAAACGAGAATGACTCAGAATATAGTATTTTCCGGTAACTGCAAGTTTCTTATTTTAATTCAGTGATCTAGCGATTGTTCGTGTAAGACGATTACTGCACATGAGGTGAAAGTGAGGAGACAATAAAACAAACCCCATGACGCTATGTGTTAAGCGTACACAGGGTTTGTTTGACTGGGTTAATGTTGGGCTTCGATAAGGTGTGACTCTGCATGTTCCAGTGCCAGGTCGTAATCAAATTTCGCACCGGCTTCGATCAGATCGTCTAATTGAGATTTTGCATGTTCTTTGTTGATATGGTCTGAATTAATGACAGCGAGATAGGCGTAGGTGCCTGCCACTTCTTCTGGCGAGTCATGATGTGTGCCGCCACTATCAATTAGTTGAACCACATCGTGTATTGACCGAGCTTCTTTAATTTCAGTTGAAATCATCTCAACCTCCTATTTAATTAGCTGGTTTTTTAGTGAAACGCGATAGCGTTTATGAGTCAAGTTTACGCACTTAGGTTCACCCTTTTTTACAATGCGTGTGTATGAAAATACTGTTCTCAATCTGAAGTGAACTCGAGGTAGAGTGTGCAATTTACTGGTGGTGATTTATGTCGTTAAACGATATGGTTGAGACCTGTTTTTTTAAGTATGAGTGCATGAGCGATTTGATATGTCCTATTTAGATGATCCCAGAGTATTATTTGCGGCAGAACGTACCTTGCTTGCCTGGAACCGTACCAGTCTGGCTTTGATTGCCTTTGGCTTTGTTGTCGAAAGAGCAGGGTTGCTACTCGCTGTCATGCAGGGACAGCAAACACCACACACCACGTCATCAACATTTATTCTGGGGCTGGCGTTTATTCTTCTCGGGGCTGTATGTGCGCTCGTTTCTTCCTATCAATACGGAATCGTGCTGAAACAATTAAGCGAATCAGAAATCCCTGAAGGTTACAAAGCACGTTGGGGAATATTAGCCAATCTTATTGTGGCCATACTCAGCTTGGCTTTAGCCGTTTCCTTATTCAATGTGGCAAGTTAATGAAGCAAGCTACTTCTTATTGCAAGGGCGCTATCCTCGGTCTCATATCAGTGCTTTTTTATGTGGCGACCTCAATGCTAAGAATGTTTGTGGTGAGGAGGAGACGGTTTCTTTTAGCTGCGATATTAAGGCTAAATCAGTTTCAGTGTGTGTCACTAAAGAGGACACATTAGTTTATCGTTATGGCAAACCAAATCAGATTGAGCTCGAACTTCATGCACCAGTGCAATTTAGTTCAACAGCCTATAGTGGCGGTGGCGAAGGGCGTTTACGATTCTCAAATGGACGTTATGACTATATTGTCTATTCCGGCATTACCAATGGCGAATGGTTAGATGCTGAGGCGGGTATCAGAGAGAAGGTGGAGTTAGGCGGTATTTATGTGGTGAAAGACCAGCGTCTTCTGGCTGACCTCAAGTGCACGGCTTATTCAGATAAACATTATATTCATAACTTGCCTGAGCATGAAACAGAGCCCTTTATCTATTACGATTAGTTTTATTTGACCAGTGCGAGTGTGGACCCAGCGTAGTGGCATTAAAAAAGCCCTGCTCAGAGCGAGCAGGGCTTTTTTTATATGGCAGAAAAGTCGTGAGATTAGAGACCGATTTTTTTATGTTCACCCATCATGTCTGGCTCCACTTTGCCATCGGTGAATAGTTTAAATAGGCCTTTAATGCTTGGGTCTGAAATCCATACTTCCGCATCATCTAATTCAAAACGCATCATAAGTAGAGATGGATCCTCACGTCCTTGGTCATACCAGGATGCGGCCATTTTTGACCAGTATTTATCAATCACCGCCTCATCCGTTTCTGGCTTTAATACGCCACGGATGGATGCAAATACTTTGTTATCTTTACTCACAAAAGTCGCTTTCGCTGGTCCGCCTTCTGCTATTCGATTAGTTTTAGTCGTGTAAAACCAGAATTCACTATCGGCATTTTCATCTAATTGCGCTGTCATGGGCTCACTGTGTTGCAGCGAGTGATCCAGCCCGATCATCAGAAAAGGACTGTCACTCATCGCTTTCCACATGGTTTTTCGAATATCGTTACTCATCTATATCTCCTTGACAGTGGTAAATTCAAATTCAACTAAAGATAGCAATGCACATGTTTGTATAGTGTGAAATGCTTTTTATTCATGTCATTTGATTTTGCACACAGCTGCTCTTTAGATGAATCAACGCATTGATCAGTGCGACAACTGACTAAGGCTTTGATTCCAAGAAATGCTTAAATTTTTCAGAGAAGTAACTCACATGAGAAATGGCATTGTTTATGTGAGCTTAATTCTGGCTGCTATGAACAAATAATGTGTTCTGATGATGGAAAATGATATAGAGCCCCAACGCGATATTGATTGTCAGTCAGCATTCAAACTATTCAGTCTCGAACGTTTTCTATTGTGCGTATCAACACCAAGCTATAAGCCACGATTGAGTAGTTCTCTGGGCACTCATTGATGAAATACGTTACCAGTCTCAATATTTTTTAATCATTAAAACTAGGTCTACCTACCCACATATTCAGTAATGTATATAAGAATACGAATATTTATATGCAATATTGCATATGTAAGTCATGACGTATATCAGAGTGGATTTACTATTAGTGTTCAGTTTCAGACTTATTTATTAGGTTTTATCATTTATTTTTGGTATGTCATATTGTTTAAATATATATCGATTACCATATATTAAAAATTCGTTTATTGACCTTAATTAGGTCCAAGCCTGGAATAGAATGATGAGCCCAGTAGATTTTTATAAATGTATCTCCGATGAAACACGTTTACGTTGCATCTTATTGATTTTCAAACAGGAAGAATTATGTGTTTGTGAGTTAACGGAAGCATTAAATGAAATTCAACCAAAAATCTCCAGGCATTTAGCTCAACTCAGAAAATGTGGGCTTATACAGGATAGACGTCAGGGACAGTGGGTGTTTTATCGTATCAGTACTGACCTTCCTCTCTGGATGGTATCTGTCATTTCAACCACCCAGATACATAATCAGCAACTTATCGATGAGGACCTGCAACGATTACAACAAATGTCGGATCGTCCAGATAATCAAAAAAATTGCTGCGGATAACTTTTAAGAACGTCGTTAAATCATGAATACACATCCTATTACTTTTCTTCCCCTGCCTACCGGCGGGCAATTTATCTTTACACCATGTCCTGGCACTAAAGAGACTGACATAGAACAGGCTTTAGACGTTTTATATGATGCGGGAGCAACATCTGTCATAACGGCTTTACCCGATCATGAGATTGTGGACTTAGGTGTGCCTGACTTGGGAATGTTGATCCAGAAGAAGGGGATGCACTGGTTTCAGTTACCCATCGAAGATGATATGTCTCCAGGTGCTCTTTTCTTAACGAGATTTTCTCAGGTCAAAACTGAGCTAATTAAACTGTTAGAGAATGCATCGACCATTGCTATTCATTGTCGTGGTGGTTCGGGTAGAACAGGACTGATCGCCGCCATACTTTTACTGGAGATGGGTATGGAGTGGAAAGAGGTTAAGGAGCTTGTTCAGTCTGTGAGACCCCGTGCTTTAACAGCAACGACACATCTAAATTTCTTAGAAACATACTACGCAATTAAGGATTAAACATGACAATCAAAGTCGGTATTAATGGGTTCGGTCGAATTGGTCGCTTAGCATTACGGGCTGCATTTGATTGGGATGATATTGAGTTTGTTCAGATTAATGATCCTGCTGCAAATGCAGACACATTGGCTCACTTACTCAACTTCGACTCAGTTCAAGGTACTTGGCAGCATGAGGCGATGTCTGAAGATAATGTCATTCACATCAATGGTAAACACATCATCTGTAGTCAGAATAAAAGCATCGCTGATACTGACTGGTCATCCTGTGATGTTGTCATTGAAGCCAGTGGCAAAATGAAAAGCAAGGCCATCCTCCAAGATTATTTGAAACAAGGTGTAAAGCGTGTCGTTGTGACGGCGCCCGTGAAGGAAGAGGGCGTATTAAATGTCGTGATGGGTGTCAATGATGATAGTTATGACAAAAACCAACATCAAATTGTGACAGCCGCTTCCTGCACAACAAACTCTCTTGCGCCTGTGGTTAAAGTTATTCACGATAAGTTAGGTATTAAACATGGCTCTATAACAACCATCCATAACATTACCAATACCCAGACGATCATTGATGCACCGCATAAAGACTTACGTCGCGCACGATCATGTGGCACTAGCTTGATTCCAACAACAACAGGTTCAGCAACGGCGATTACAGAAATTTTTCCTGAGTTAAAAGGGCGTCTTAATGGGCATGCTGTTCGGGTGCCGCTAACCAATGCCTCGCTAACAGACTGTGTGTTTGAGGTTGAGCGTGCAACAACAGCTGATGAAGTCAACCGTTTATTAAAAGAAGCGGCTGATGGAGAGCTGAACGGTATTTTAGGTTATGAACAGCGCCCTCTGGTATCGATAGATTACAAAGGTGACCCGCGTTCAAGCATTGTTGATGCCTTATCCACCATGGTCGTCAATCACACGCAGGTAAAGATTTATGCCTGGTATGACAACGAGTGGGGCTATGCTAACCGTACTGCTGAGTTAGTACGTTTGGTTGGTCGCCAGGATTCGGAGTAATCATCAATGACAGCCTTGGCTAAGCTATCTGACGAGATTCGCCAGTATCTTATTATCACCACAAACTACTGGGCTTTTACCTTAACTGACGGTGCATTACGCATGTTAGTGGTATTGCATTTTTATAGTTTGGGTTACAGCCCGTTGCAGATCGCCATGCTCTTCTTGTTCTACGAGATTTTTGGGGTAATCACTAATCTAGTTGGAGGCTGGCTCGGTGCACATATTGGCCTGAATAAAACGATGAATATCGGGCTACTGCTGCAAGTTGTTGCCTTATCTATGCTACTTGTGCCGAGTGAATGGTTAACTGTTATTTGGGTGATGGCGGCACAGGCCTTATCCGGTGTCGCCAAAGACTTAAATAAAATGAGTGCCAAAAGTGCCATCAAGTTACTGGTGCCAAAAGAGGAAAATGGTCAGCTCTATAAATGGGTTGCTGCCTTAACCGGGTCAAAAAATGCATTAAAAGGGGTCGGCTTTTTTCTCGGAGGCGGGCTGCTCACGCTGATTGGATTTAAAGGGGCGGTCTTAGTGATGGCCCTTGGATTAATGATGGTTTGGATATTTAGTCTGTTTTCTCTTAAACAAGAGCTTGGCAGAGCTAAAAATAAGCCTAAATTTAGTCATGTTTTTTCTAAAAGCCAGTCAGTTAATGTGCTTTCTGCCGCCAGAATGTTTTTGTTTGGCTCACGGGATGTCTGGTTTGTTGTGGCCTTACCTGTTTATTTATCCACCAGCTTTGGTTGGGATCACTGGTATGTAGGCGGTTTTTTGGCTTTATGGGTGATAGGTTACGGCGCGGTACAAGGGTTTACACCTAGATTAACGACCCGCTCTGAAAAAAGACTTCCAGATGGCAAAGATGCCTTGTTTTGGGCGCTCGCCTTAAGTTTAATTCCAGTAATGATCGCAGTCGCACTGACCTATAACTGGCATAAAGAGCTGGTACTGATAGTGGGGCTGATGATCTTTGGTGTTTTATTTGCCATTAATTCAGCTTTGCATAGTTATCTGATTGTCAGTTATGCAGGTGAAGACGGCGTATCACTTGATGTCGGCTTTTATTACATGGCAAATGCCATGGGCAGGTTAATAGGTACGGTGCTTTCAGGCTGGCTCTACCAGTCTTATGGTTTAGGGTTTTGTTTATGGGTGTCTGCTTTATTTATCGTCATAACAGCCGTGATATCACTGTATTTACCCAAACATAAACGAGCAAATGCCAGTATTTAACATCAGAGAACGCACATCATAATGTAGAAGTGTGATCGGGTAAGGATTAAAAGGGACTTTTTATTTTAGAGTGTCGTTTTATAGACGCTCAAGTTTGTCTCTTCACATAGAAAAGACAGTTTCTCTCCTATAGTTAGCCAACGAACTATTTGATGACTTTGTTATCAAACTGATCATCTGGACAACAAAGGAGGAAGTATATGAATGACTTATTCAGTCCTGTGAAGATGGGCTCAGTGGAACTCAAAAACGGCATTTTTATGGCCCCACTGACACGAAACAGAGCCCATGATGATACGGATATCCCCAATGATCTCGCCATCACATACTATTCACAACGTGCCAGTGCTGGTCTCATCATTGCTGAAGGCACGCAAATCAGCAAGATGGGTAAAGGTTATATCAAGACTCCTGGTATTTACTCTGACGAACAAGTAGCAAAATGGAAAGAAATCACGGATGCCGTTCACGACAAAGGTGGAAAGATTTTCTTACAACTCTGGCATGTTGGCCGAATCAGTTATCACTCGGTACTCCCTGAAGGCGAGCAACCTCTAGCCCCATCAGCTATTCGCGCTGAAGCGCAAACATTTGTCGATGGGCAGATGGTGGATGTATCTGAGCCACGAGCCATGACCGCTGATGATATTAATAATCTGATTGAAGAATACAAAACAGCTGCTTGTAATGCAGACAAAGCGGGCTTTGATGGCGTAGAAATTCATGCTGCCAACGGATATCTGTTGAATCAGTTCATCTGTGATAGCAGTAACCAGCGTACCGATAATTATGGTGGTTCCGTTGAGAACCGTATTCGTCTGGTTGATCAGGTGGTTGAGGCTGTGCTTGAAGTGATGGATGCTGGCCGCGTTGGTATTCGATTGTCACCCACTGGAACTTTCAACGATGTTAGTGATAGTGATCCACTCACTACATACAGTGCGCTGATCAAACAGCTTAACGAGCATAAGTTAGCTTATGTCCATATCGTTGAGCGTTTTCCTGGCATTGATGTAAGTAATGAAGACTTATACATCGTTGAGCAGATAATCAAACAGTGGCAGGGCTTTTACATTGCCAATGGTGACTACAATCTGCTGACAGCACAGGATGCGGTGAAAAGCCAACGTGCTAATGCTGTAGCGTTTGGTCGTCAATATATTGCTAACCCGGATCTGGTGGCACGCCTCAAAGCCGGCGCTGCACTGAACACGCCTGATCAAAATACTTTCTATGGTGGTGGTGCTGAAGGCTACACCGATTATCCATTTCTGGAGGATGCTCGTTAATTTTCAATCTGCAATCAACGCAAATTTTCTTACTATCAAAGAGGATAAAACATGACACAAGCAGAATTGAAAACAACCGCTATTTCTCGTCAAACAATTGATACCTATAACCCTGCCACAGAAGAGGTGTATAAAACCTACTATCTGCATACCAAGCAGGAAGCAGAAGCGTTAATTGATGATTCTCATAAAGCCTTTCAGCACTGGAGAGACACCTCACTTGAAGAGCGTGCCAGCATTATCAAAAAAATCGCTGAATTGCTCCGTCGTGACAAAGCTAAATTAGCTCAAATGATGGCTAAACAAATGGGTAAACCCTTAGCACTAGGCGAAGGCGAAGCCGAGCAGTGTGCTGCTATCTGTGAATATACCGCTGAGCATGGCATTGACGCTCTGGCTGATGAAGAGCGTGACATCGCTGTGGGTAAGAAAGGCATTATTACCTATCAGCCTGAAGGCGTGATCTTAGGCATGCAGCCTTGGAATTTCCCGCTTTATCAATGTATTCGCTACAG
>NZ_DIAC01000071.1:10653-11294 GCF_002414625.1 Methylophaga sp. UBA5088
GGCTACAGCATTGCGGTGATTATGGCCGGTAATACGACAGTGTTTAAGCATGATGAGTCCTGCTTTGAAACAGCAGAGGCCATTCAGAAGATTTATGAAGAAGCGGGTTTACCCAAGGGCGTATTTAGCTGCCTATTTGTTGATGGTGAAACGGCAGATGAATTGATTGCTCATCCTCATATTCGGGGTGTGACGTTTACAGGCAGTGCGCGTATCGGTCGACTGATTGCCAAAATTTCTGGTGAGCATCTGAAGAAAAATGTACTGGAACTGGGGGGGAGTGACGCCTATATCGTTTTGAAAGATGCCGATATCGATCTGGCAGTCAAAACCTGCGTTCAGGGCCGTGTCATGAATAGTGGTCAAACCTGTATTGCAGCGAAACGGTTTATTATTGAAGCCCCTGTTTATGAAGAGTTCAGAGATAAATATGTCGCGGCAATGAAGCAACTGACCTTTGGTGACCCAACCAATAGTGATCATGATATGGGACCATTGGCACGTGTTGATCTGCGTGACAAGCTGCATCAGCAGGTTCAGGAGTCGGTGATGAAAGGGGCCACATGCTTATGTGGTGGTGAAGTACCAGATCAAAAAGGTGCCTATTACCCAGCCACGGTATTGGAAAACATCCAAGCTGG
>NZ_DIAC01000014.1:0-1287 GCF_002414625.1 Methylophaga sp. UBA5088
CCTTAGGCAAGATTGAAGTCTATGGGGCCGATGCGACCGAGTTCCTGGAACGTTTTTATACCGGTAAATTCAGCAAACAAAAAATCGGTGAAAGTCGCATTGCTTTGTTAATTGATGAAGCGGGTGTGATGCTGGATGACGGCCTAGCCGTTCGTGTTGAAGCCGAAAAATTCTATGTGTCTACCAACTCGTCTAATGCGGCAACGGTTTACCGTGAGATGCAACGGAATGTCCAGTTGTGGGGCTTGCAAGTCACTCTGGTGAATCTGACTGGTGCCATCGCAGCCATGACCTTGGCCGGACCCAAATCACGTGAGATTTTAACGTCACTGACCCAAGCTGACCTGAGTGATGCTGCTTTACCTGATGGCAATATGACCCAAACTAAGCTTGCTGGGGTGGATGCCAAAATTATGCGTGTGAGCTTTGTGGCCGACCTGGCTTTTGAGATTCATGTGCCATACAAAGCGGGCTTGCATGTTTGGAAGCAGATCATGGCGGCGGGACAATCACACGGCATACGCCCATTTGGTACAGATGCTCAGCGTCTGCTTCGCCTGGAAATGGGGCATCACTTGATAAGCCACGATACGGATGGTCTGACTAATCCATTTGAAGCACATTCTGAAGCGCTGGTGAAAATGGATAAGCCGTTCTTTATCGGTCAACGCAGTCTCAAGATCATCGCGAAGAAAACACTGAACAAAAAGCTAGTGAACTTTGTGCTGGAAAAAGACTTTACGGGTGAGATGCCGAATGAATGCAACCTGGTGATTGAAGACGGCAATATCAAAGGTCGAGTTACCAGTATTGCTTATAGCAAATACCTCAACAGAGTCATTGGTTTTGCGTTTGTTGCACCAGAACAGGGCAGTCCGGGCTCAACGTTTTCTATTCGTACCGATAGCGGTGCAATGGTAGAAGCAACAGTCGTTAAAGCGCCTTTTTTTCACCTACTTGATAACAACGGAGAGTAAGCATGCAAAACGACATTTTTAAAAGCCCGGTCGCTTTTTCTCAAGCCCCTTTGAAACCCATCAATGGTTTTGTGAATGGCATGGAGACTGCAATAGCCATAGCGGACAAGGCTATTGAAGCAACACGCCACGAGTTATTAAGTATTTGTGATGTGAGTGCATTAAATCGCTTTGGTGTGAAAGGACCAAACGCAGCAGAGTGGTTAGCTGCTGCCAGCCTGACACTACCTGAAGCAAAAAATAGTTGGACACTACAAGGTAAACGCGAGTTGGTTTTAAGACTAGGTGGCAGTGAATACCTGATCGAAGA
>NZ_DIAC01000014.1:1438-2292 GCF_002414625.1 Methylophaga sp. UBA5088
GAATACCTGATCGAAGAGCCACTGAATTCACAACTGGTCGCTCAGTTAAATGCTTTGCCTGTCAATAAAGCCGGTGTCCATAAGGTAATTCGCAATGATGCGTCGTTTATTGTCAGTGGCAAGCTGGCAACAAAGTTATTTTCTGAAGTCTGTGCAATCGACCTGTCAGGAGATGCACTTGAAGAGAATCGTCTTGTCATGACTGTCATCGCCGGTGTATCGGTAACGTTGCTGAGACAGATGCTAAATGGCCAATCTGTTTATCGCATTTGGTGTGATGGTACGTATGGACCCTATCTGTGGAAAACACTATTAGGCATCACTGAAGAATATGGTGGCGGTGCCATTGGGTTCAGTTTTTATTACGAAAACAATTGATACGACCAAGTGTTGATCATTCAAACAGAGGAAATGTTATGAAGTATGAATTTGACCCTAAGGCTTCGCTCGCTGATCAAATAGCTTACGCGCAGAAGTTTTTAGCTGAAAACAATGTGAAATATGTGCTCGCTCAGTTTGTCGATATCC
Organism: Methylophaga sp. UBA5088; assembly: GCF_002414625.1. Classification (NCBI taxonomy): domain Bacteria; kingdom Pseudomonadati; phylum Pseudomonadota; class Gammaproteobacteria; order Thiotrichales; family Piscirickettsiaceae; genus Methylophaga; species Methylophaga sp. UBA5088. The sequence continues at coordinate 1,967 of NZ_DIAC01000014.1, forward strand.
ACGGTGTGGCTAAAGTCAAATCTGTGCCAGCGGATCATCTGGAAGACATTGTTAAAACCGGTGCCGGTTTTGCTGGTGGCGCTATTTGGGGTATGGGTATTAAACCGAATGGGCCAGATTACATGGCAATGGGCGACTTAAGCACATTGAGTTTATTGCCATGGCAACCTGGCTATGCCCGTTTAATTTGCGATGGTCATGTTAATGGTGAGCCATACAGCCATGACAGTCGTGTTGTACTGAAAAAACAAATCTCTCGTCTGACTGAAAAAGGCTGGATTTTATACACCGGTTTAGAGCCTGAATTCTCATTATTGAAAAAAGAC
>NZ_DIAC01000014.1:2372-8178 GCF_002414625.1 Methylophaga sp. UBA5088
AAAAAAGACGAGTTCGGTCATCTACATCCGTTTGACCCAACTGATACGCTGCAAAAACCGTGTTATGACTATAAAGGCATCACACGTCAGAGCGGTTTCCTTGAAAAACTGACTGAGTCTTTAATTGATGTCGGTTTAGATATTTACCAAATCGATCATGAAGATGCGAATGGTCAGTTTGAAATTAACTACACCTATGCTGATGCACTGAAGAGTGCGGATGACTATGTGATGTTTAAAATGGCTGCTAGCGAAATTGCTAACGAAATGGGCATGGTATGTTCATTTATGTCTAAGCCATTCAGTAACCGCCCTGGTAACGGCATGCATATGCATATGTCGATTGGCGATGGTGAGAAAAGTTTATTCCATGATGACAGTGATGAAACCGGTCATGGTTTATCGAAACTGGCTTATCACTTCATGGCAGGCATTCTGGCGCATGCCCCTGCATTATCAGCGATTGCAGCTCCTACCGTTAACTCATACAAACGTTTAGTGGTCGGTCGTTCTTTGTCCGGCGCGACTTGGGCGCCAGCCTATATTTCATACGGTAATAACAACCGTTCGACCATGGTGCGTATCCCTTATGGTCGTATCGAACTACGCCTGCCAGATGGTACTTGTAACTCATACCTGACGGCAGCAGCAGCGATTGCAGCTGGTTTAGATGGTGTGGAACGTCAACTGGAAGCCGGTCCAGGTTATGACATCAATTTATATGACTTAAGCCCAGAAGAGCTGGAAGAAAAAGGCATTGGCATCTTGCCACAAAATCTTCATGAAGCTTTGACCGCGTTAGAGAAAGATGACGTGATTAAAGGGGCCTTGGGTGAGGAGTTTGTTAAAGAGTTCTTAGAACTCAAACACATGGAATGGGTGGAATACATGCGTCATGTATCTGATTGGGAAATCAATCGTTACGTTGAATTTTATTAAAAGTCCCTAGGGAATGTTGTTAGGAGAATAGTTATGTGTGGAATCGTTGGCCTGTATTTGAAAAACGATAAATACGAAGACCGTCTGGGTGAACTGTTTGCACCAATGTTAATTGCAATGACAGAACGTGGCCCTGATAGTGCTGGGTTTGCTGTTTATGGTGATGAAGTGGATCAAGGGGTGAAGTTAACGCTTCGCAACGAAGATGAGAACTATGATTGGTCAGCACTGGCAAAAGAAATTGAAGCCAAACTGAATACAAAAGTCGACTGGTTCCAAAACAGCAAAGTAGCCGTATTTAAAGTCGATATTGATGCTGAAACAGTTGAGAACTATCTGATGGAAAATCATCAGGACGTACTCATCATGAGTTCAGGTAAGTCTATTGAAATCCTGAAAGAAGTCGGGTTACCAGAGCGTATCGTCAATCTTTTCCATCTGGAAAACATGAAAGGTAGCCACATCATCGGTCACACACGCATGGCGACTGAGTCTGCTGTGACCATGGCGGGTAGCCATCCTTTCTCAACCGGCATGGACTTGTGTCTGGTACATAACGGTTCACTGTCTAACCACAACCGTTTACGTCAGGAACTGAAACGTGAAGGCATTCACTTTGAAACTGAAAACGATTCAGAAGTCGCAGCAGGTTATCTGACCTATCGCTTACAACAAGGCGATAGTCTGAATGAAGCGTTGACGCATGCTTTAGACGATCTGGATGGTTTCTTTACCTTCACTATCGGCACTAAAGATGGCTTTGCTGTGGTGCGTGACCCTATCGCCTGTAAACCTGCAGTGATTGCAGAAACAGATGATTACGTGGCTATGGCCTCTGAATATCAGGCGCTAACAACATTACCTGGCATCGAAAACGCCAAAGTATGGGAACCAGAGCCTTCAAAAGTCTATGTTTGGGAACGTACTACGCACTAAGCAATGGTGTATGAGGAGAATATAAATGAGTACTAAATCTGTAGCAGAATCAGTGACCACATCCGGCAAGCAAACGGTGGATCTGGCACAACAAACAGTTCGTGACTTGAATCAGGCACTGCATGATCAAAACAAAGAACTGACCATTGCTGAATGGGAAGTATTAAACCCGAAAGGGGAGCATAACCTCGCTGTCGGACTTGATCAGAAGCTTAAAGTCGATATCTATGGCCCGGTTGGTTACTACTGTGCGGGTATGAACAAAGAAGCCGACATCACCGTTCATGGCCATGCTGGTCAAGGCATTGCTGAAAACATGATGTCAGGCAGCGTGCGTGTCAAAGGTAACGCTTCATCAGCAGCCGGTGCGACAGCGCATGGTGGTTTTTTGGTGATTGAAGGTGATGCCGGTTCACGTTGCGGTATCTCGATGAAAGGTATTGATATTGTTGTGAAAGGCAATGTCGGTCATATGAGCTGCTTTATGGGCCAAGCTGGTTCACTAGTGGTGTGTGGTGATGCCGGTGATGCGCTGGGTGACTCGCTCTACGAAGTGCATATCTATGTAAAAGGTTCTGTGAAATCACTGGGTGCTGACTGCATCGAAAAAGAAATGCGTCAGGAACACCTGGATGAACTGTCGGCTTTATTAGAAAAAGCCGGTGTGGATGAAGATCCAAAAGCCTTCAAACGTTATGGTTCAGCTCGTCAGTTGTACAACTTCAAAGTTGATAACGCGAGTGCTTATTAATTGCTGATATTGCGAGGAAATAGAAATGACTGAAAAGAAAAAATACATGACCGTACCGCGCGAGTCAGCGACGTTTGATAAATTGACGATGGCTGAAATCCGTCGCGCTGCTGATACGGGTATCTATGATATCCGCGGTGCCGGTGCCAAACGTAAACTGCCACATTTTGACGATCTGCTTTTCCTGGGCGCGAGTATGTCTCGTTACCCATTAGAAGGGTATCGTGAAAAATGTAATACCTCTGTGACCTTAGGTACCCGTTTTGCGAAAAAGCCAATCACTATTGATACGCCTGTCACGATTGCCGGTATGAGTTTTGGTGCATTGTCAGCTTATGCGAAAGAAGCCTTAGGTCGAGGTGCATCAGCAGTAGGCACGTCTACCACGACAGGTGATGGTGGTATGACGCCAGAAGAACGTGGTCAATCAAGCAAACTGGTTTACCAATACTTGCCATCACGCTATGGCATGAACCCAGACGACTTACGAAAAGCAGATGCGATCGAAGTGGTATTGGGACAAGGCGCAAAACCAGGCGGCGGCGGTATGTTACTCGGCCAAAAGATCACAGAACGTGTTGCCCAAATGCGTACATTACCAATGGGCGTAGACCAACGTTCAGCGTGTCGTCATCCTGACTGGACTGGTCCTGACGATCTGGAAATCAAGATCAAAGAACTGCGTGAAATCACAGATTGGCAAGTGCCTATCTACATCAAAGTCGGTGCAACTCGTACTTACTATGATGTGAAGCTGGCGGTGAAAGCCGGTGCTGATGTTATCGTCGTCGACGGTATGCAAGGTGGTACAGCGGCAACGCAAGACGTGTTTATCGAACATGTCGGTATCCCAACGATGGCAGCGATTCCTCAAGCGGTTCAAGCGCTACAGGAAATGGGCATGCACCGTAAGGTTCAGCTGATTGTCTCGGGTGGTATCCGTAATGGTGCCGACGTCGCGAAATGTATGGCGTTGGGTGCTGATGCGGTAGCTATCGGTACCGCTGCACTAGTGGCGCTGGGTGATAACGATCCTAAATGGGAAGAAGAGTACCAAAAACTGGGTTCTACAGCCGGTGCCTACGATGACTGGCATGAAGGTCGTGACCCAGCCGGTATTTCTACTCAGGATCCAGAGCTCATGAAACGCTTTGATCCGGTTGAAGGTGGTCGTCGTCTGGCGAACTACCTGCGTGTTCTGACGCTGGAAGCACAAACATTAGCGCGTGCTTGCGGTAAAAACGATCTACGTCATCTGGAACCAGAAGACTTAGTGGCATTAACAGTGGAATCTGCAGCGATGGCTCGTGTGCCATTAGCCGGCACAAGCTGGATTCCAGGCACACATACATTCTAAAAAAATGTTGTTGCGCCAGTGATAGTTAAAAACCGGTGTTACAAAGATAACGTGGCTTATTGCGATCCTTACCCCGTCAAACTAAGTCACCTTGTCTGCGTGACATCGGTTTTTTTCTTTTTTTTGTTAAATCAGGAGGACAGTGTGTAAATCATTTTTTAATTATTGGAAGAGAGAAATATAACCATGAATAATAAAATAAAAAATCGTATTCAAAATATGTATCTACGAGACTGCATCATGGCATGGGCAGATGTGTTACTCATCTGGCTGGCTGTCGGTTTCGTCCTCATTAGTATCTTAAGCATTCTGGAAGATCCGGTTATCCGCTGGGTCATGATTATTTCCAGTGCCTTGCTCGTCCTTTTCAATACCGCTTCTGTTGGTGCAATGACTAAGCACTACGCAGAAGATAAAGACTATATCTACGGATTGGACATCAAACATCTCGATGAAAATAGAGCAGCGAAGCGCTAATTGCCGGGTGATTTTAATGAGGAAATCTTATGTCTACTTATATACCAAAGGTCCAGTCTAAAAAGGGACAGTTGTTTGATAGTCTTTTTATTCTGATACTTGTTTATGTCAGTTTGTATATCCCTTTGTTTCTTGAATCTGATACGAAATCAGCAACCGACACCACCTCATCTCAGGTTATCTCCTGGGAATCCCTAAACGTCTCACCTGTTGAGCAGGAACAATGGCAGAAGCTGGGGTTTGATGAAACAGCCGCGGCTGAAATCATCAACGACAAGTTTGATTACACCATTGATCCCATGATGCTTGGCATTACCGCTTTAGTCATTATTGGCTATTTCATCTTTATGCTGCGTGTCTCCGAGTCTCAATATCGTGAAGTGATTGCTGAAAAATTCGGTGATAAGACTTCGCGATCGACGCAGGAGGATCAGCGATGAGTTATTGGGAAATATTAAGTTACGCCGCCTGGATCATCTCAGCCATGTTATTGCTGTGGATTCTGGTCGATGCGTTCAGTGTCTCACGTCAATTTGATGAATCCTTATTGATGAGTTCTCGTGAAGGCGCTGATGAACTGATGGCTGAACTCGAGCGAGAGGAGGGACAGTCATGAGTCAGGAAGCTTCTTCTCAATCACAACGGATTTCGATGCTGAAAGTATTGAACCCGTTTCATATCTGGGCGTTGGGTGTCGGTATTGTTCTGGTCGGTGAGTTTATGGGCTGGAACTTCTCTGTTGCCAAAGGCGGTGCCTATGGTGCGTTGATCGCCTGTTGGGTCATTGGTTTGCTCTACAGTTGTGTGGCAATGATCGATTCAGAAGTCACCTCGACGGTAGCTGCAGCCGGTGGTCAATACACTCAGGCAAAACATATTATCGGTCCATTAATGGCCTTTAATGTGGGTTTGTATCTGGTCATGGCTTACACCATGCTGGAAGCGGCTGATGCTTTGATAGTTGGGGACTTGATGGCCGCTGTGGCATCGGCAACCGGCTACCCTGATTTAAGTCCACAACCCTTTGTGGTGCTGACCATTTCGTTTTTGGCCTGGCTGAATTATCGCGGTGTGTTTATGACGCTGACGTTAAATTTTGTCATTACCTTGTTTGCCTTTCTGGCGATTCTGGCCTTATTTATTGGGGCTGATCCACTTAACCCTGGTCATATTCTGAAACACAGTGATCTGTTAACAGAATTACCCTATGGCTGGATTGGGGTGGTTGCCGCCTTGCAGTTTGGTATGTGGTATTACTTGGGTATCGAAGGCACTTGTCAGGCCGCGGAAGAGGTGAGAAGTGCGGGTCGGGCAATTCCACTGGGTACGATTGGTGGCATCTTAAC
>NZ_DIAC01000014.1:8299-17870 GCF_002414625.1 Methylophaga sp. UBA5088
TTATTAGTCGCTGCGACATTGACTTGGTATATCTCAACCGGGCTGATGCCCTGGCAGTATTTAGGTCAGGCTACCACGCCGTTGTATGATGCTGCGTCGATTATTGGTAATCCGGTCTTACAGGTGGTGTTGTTTATCGGCACTATGTTCGCAGCGATTGCGTCGGCTAATGGCTGTATTAATGATGCGGCGCGTGCCTGGTTTTCCATGGGGCGGGATCGATATATGCCGACCTGGTTTGGTGCCATTCATCCGCGTTACCGCACACCGTTCAGATCGATTATTTTCCTGATTCCGATTGCTGTTTCATTTGCGTTCACAGGCTTGTTGGATCAGGTCATTACCTTCTCGATTCTGTCTGGTTTGTTGGGTTACACCTTCATGTCCATCAATATGGTCAAATTCAGAAAAATGTGGCCATTGGATGTGATTAAGCGGGGCTATATCCATCCTTTCCATCCTATTCCTGCGTATACCTTGCTGGGTTTATGTTCCTTGGTCTATTTCGCGACCTTCCTGGGGTATGGGGCGTCATTATTATCAATTATGGCGTTTTATATCGTGGCTTCAGTCTGGTTTGTGAAACGACGTTATCAGTTCGTGAAGCGGGGCGATCAATTTACGATGCCTTGGCCGCGGCCTAAAGGTTATTAGGAGGAAGGAGCATGAAACATATTTTATGTGCAACTGATGGATCACATAGTGCGATGAAAGCGGTGGATTTTGCTGTCGAACTGGCAAAGTCAGTCGGTGCCAAGCTGACATTTATCCATGTCCTCAGACCAACCAGTGAAGATATTTCACATAGTTACTTTTGGGATTCGAGCATTCTGGATGCTGCTGATGCGCAAATCCAACAGGAACTACGTGAGGCCATGGTCAGGGCGACTTCTCAGGGACTCGAGGAAGTATTTTGCATCACGGCATCCGGCCATGATATTGCCAAAGCCATTGTTGATTATGCTGAGAAACATGAGCATGACCATGTGGTGACCGGATCGGTGGGACGAAGTGGCATTGCAAAAGTGTTATTAGGATCGATAGCGCAGCATATTGTGCAGCGCTCTCACTGTCCGGTAACCATCGTCAGATAAGCCTTAGTCCCGCAGTACTGTCATGGCTGCGGGACACTTTTTCTGAGTCGAAAGAGGAATATTAAATGAATACAGATGCCATCTATGCACTGATGCTGGTGTTGTTTAGTAGTAGCTGTCTGTTTGTTATGTATCGCCGTCATCATCAGCAGGTATTGGCTTCACGAAGTCAGGTGTTTGATGATTGCCATCACTTAATTGACTTGACGTCATCAAAAACGGATGAACAGGGCTACTCATCCATATATGCCGACTGGAATGATACAAGAGTCAAACTTTCTGTAGAGGTCGATAACCTGACGGCCAGAAAGTTACCGGTGATGTGGATGCATATCACCTTGTTTAGAAAGCATAAAGACAGCAGTGGAGCGACCATCGATATTTTAGCCAGACCACAAAATACCGAGAGTTTCAGTCCATCATGGCTGTGGCTAAAACCCGTTATGCCTTTAGGCGGCTGGCCGCAACATGCCCGCTATATGACAAAGACCCAGCCACCGTCACTAACGAGCATCGATCAAGACGTGAAAGCTCTGTTTGCTGATGACCGCTGCAAAGAGCTGTTGATTACCCCTGGTGCGATTCGACTCACGTATTTAGCCAAGCAATCAGACCGCGGACATTATTTATTACTGCGAGCGATTAATTTTGATGACAAACCCATTGAGTCAAACTTTATAAAGGGCTTGTTATACAAGTTAGATGCCTTAGCAGACCATCTGGGTGAGGTACGAAATGAAGCAGCCTAGCGCCTTATTGCAGGGACCTGTGCATCCCTACTTTGTTTTGTTGATTGCCATTGTGTTGCCGGGAGTGGGACAGGTAGTGAATCACAATCCCATGCGTGGTTTGACCATGTTGTTTTTTATGCTGGTGTTAGGCGTGGTCACTTACCAAATGGCTGCTCCCGGTATTTCGGTGATAGGCCAGTTTGCTGGTGGGATTTTTATTTACGCATTATCGATTATGGATGCCTACTTGTGGGCCAGAATTCGTTGGGAGCAAGCCAATTTCTCTCAATAGGTAAGGGTATAACCCCAAGGTAGTAATCCTTCTTTGGAATTTTTTTACCCCCAGAACTAAGTGATACTGAACCTGAAGTTGGTTTTTAGATGAAACCATTTCTTCATGGTTATCCTCGGACTCATTGCGATTTGAGACCTTTGGGTGAATGGCTGAAAATTTCAGTCATTCACACCGTTTTTTTCAGTTGATTCAACCGATGTGTGAATCAAAAAAATTAAGGATACATAATGAATCTGCCTTTAACACATCGACTTGAAGATGTTCAAAATACGCCAGATAAACGCCAACTCATCATTGATAAAGTGGGTATAAAGTCTCTCCGTTACCCGGTTTTATTTCAGTCAACCACAGAAACCCCTATTCGTGTTGTGGCTGAATTTAATATGTACGTACATCTGGCTGCTGATGTGAAAGGCACGCATATGTCACGTTTCATCGAGTTGCTGGAACGTCCTGACGCCATATTCAGCCTGAGCAATATGCCTGCATTTATGGCCGATATGTTGGAGTTACTGGGTGCAAAACAAGGTCATGTCAGCTTACGATTCCCGTATTTCATCAGTAAGGCGGCACCTGTTTCTGGCGTGAAAAGTGTCATGGATTATGACATCACACTGACCGCAGATTACACCGATAAACTGGAGCTGACCGTAAAAGCTGAGATCCCCGTGACCAGCCTTTGTCCGTGTTCCAAGAAAATTTCAGATTATGGTGCCCATAACCAACGCTCTTTGGTCACGGTTGAAGCCCGCATTAGTGAAGATATGACGCTGAATGCGTTAATTCAGCTGATTGAGCAGCAAGCGTCCAGTCAGCTGTATGGTTTATTGAAACGACCTGATGAAAAGTATGTCACCGAATTTGCTTATGACAATCCCAAATTTGTCGAGGATTTAGTCAGAGATATTGCTGTCGCATTAGCACAGCAGGAAACCGTGTCAGGTTTCCGTGTGGAGTGTGAAAACTTTGAATCTATCCATAATCATTCTGCCTACGCCGTTATTGATCAGTTATAAGGAGTTATATCCTCATGCCACAATCTAAGTTGAAGTCTTATTCTCAACCTGCACAAATCGCTAGTGCAGAAGCGATTATTGAGGATATTCGACAGGGCAAAATGGTTGTCTTAATGGATGATGAAAACCGTGAAAATGAAGGTGATCTTGTTATGGCGGCCAGTCATGTCACTGCTGAAGCAGTGAACTTCATGGCCATGCATGCACGTGGCCTGATTTGCCTGACACTCACTGAGCAACGCTGCGAACAATTAAACTTACCCTTGATGGTTAAGCAAAACAAAGCGGGTTTCGAAACCAATTTTACATTGTCGATTGAAGCAGCTGAAGGCGTCACAACGGGCATTTCCACACAAGATCGTGCTGTGACTATCCAAGCAGCCGTAGCAGCGAATGCCACACCTGAAGATATTGTCAGCCCTGGACATATTTTCCCAGTAATGGCTCGGGCGGGTGGGGTGTTGACTCGTGCAGGACACACAGAAGCCGGCTGTGATTTAGCGGCATTAGCAGGACATGAACCTGCGGCTGTTATCTGTGAAATTATGAATGAAGATGGCACGATGGCCCGTCTACCCGATCTACTCGAATTTGCCAAACAGCATGATTTAAAAGTCGGCACCATTGCTGACCTTATCGCTTATCGTCACCAGCATGAACAAAATGTGGTTCGCTTAAATGAACGTGAAATGCAAACCATGCTGGGAACATTCCGTCGCCACGATTATTTAGATAAAACCACCGGTATGAAACATCTGGCATTGGTCTACGGTACTCCTGTCGCTGGTGAAGAAACATTAGTCAGAGTGCATGCACCGTTTAATAGTATGGACTTGCTGGATTATGACCGACACGGACATACCTGGAGCGTGGCGGAGGCGATGCAGCACATTCAGCAACAAGGATCGGGTGTACTGGTCCTGCTTCATGGTGATGAAGATGAATGGGAACGACTGATTCAGTCTGATCGAAATTATGCTGATGAGTATGTGCTTAAACACTATGGCATTGGTGCTCAGATTTTAAGAGATTTAGGCGTCACTGAAATGCGGCTGATGACCTGGCCGAGAAAGCTGCCATCAATGAGTGGCTTTGGCTTGAGTGTCACAGACTATGTGTTACCAGATGACTTAGCAGAAAAACTTGCTGCATCAGACGTTGTATAAAAAATGTTGTTGGCTGGTTAGGTCTCAATTAATGATTAATAAAAAGGGCTAATATGGCTTGGTTAGCATTAGTAGTAGCGGGATTACTGGAAGTTGTCTGGGCGGCGGGATTGAAATACTCAGAAGGTCTGACCAAGTTAGGCCCCAGTCTGCTGGCTCTGGTTACCGTTGCCTTGAGTTTATGGTTGTTGGGTGTGGCAATGAAAACGTTACCACTAGGCACTGCCTATGGTGTCTGGGTAGGCATAGGTGCGATTGGCACGGTGATTTTCGGTATCGTATTTTTATCTGAGCCAGCCACCATTGCACGTCTGTTCAGTATCTTATTAATTCTATCGGGTATCATCGGGCTGAAACTCTCTCACTAAAACAGGTGGAAGACTGTTTTTTTGAACCCACCGAAGTGTCGTTAGATACAGATTAGCGTTAACCATCACTGACAATACGATGCGTGGTATGTTACTACTTGTTTTGATTGGCAATGGTGTCATCAAATATTAAGTGAGGTCAGAGACGGTGGAAAATAAAGCTCAGCGGCCGATAACACTTTCTCTCTACAATCGTTTTTCATTACACCGCAGTATCGACTGGACCGGTGCTTTCTGGCTTGCCAGTGGTGTACCGGCACTAGTGTTATTTTCAATGGGAGCCATTGCTGCCACAGTCGGTAAACCTGCCTGGTTAATCTGGATTGTGTCTATTTCTATCGGGCTTGTACAAGCCTTTACCTACGCTGAGATTGCCGGATTATTCCCGCATAAAACCGGTGGTATCTCTGTGCACAGCTCGGTTGCCTGGGCCAATTACAGTAAATGGGTAGCCGCACTGTGTATCTGGTGTAACTGGGTTGCTTGGGGGCCGGTACTGGCTATTGGTTCTGCCCTGGCTGCCGGTTATATTCTGAACGTGACCTATCCGCCGGATGCGGTGATTAATACCTGGCAAATCACTTTACTCGATCTCAGCTTTCTTAAAGCCGGGCTTTGTCTGCGAATCAACGCCGTCTTTATTATCGGTGCCGTATTAATGGTGTTGGTTTTTGCTATTCAAAACGGCGGCATTTTACGCTCCGCCAAAGCGATGATGATTATTGGCCTGTCCGGGCTGGCCCCATTGATGCTGATTGCCATTGTGCCGTTGATTACTGGTGATATGGTCATGAGTAATTTTTATCCATTAGCAGCGCTTGCCTATGACGCTGATGGTTATGTAATACCCGGTGTTTGGGATATTAAAGGCTGGTCTTTAGTGGCTGGGGCACTGTTTATTGCTGCCTGGTCAACGTATGGCTTTGAAACGGCCGTCTGTTATACCCGTGAGTTTAAAGACCCCAGCCGTGATACTTATCGCGCCATTCTCTACTCAGGCTTGCTGTGTTTATTTGCTTTTGTACTGATTCCATTTACCTTTCAGGGGCATATGGGGCTGGGACAAATGATTGAACCACAGCATTTTAATGCCGCAGGCGAAGTGATCCAGCCCGCACGATATGACGGCATGTTAGCTGCCGATATTTATAGTGGGATGGGCATTGCCAATGCGCTCTACGGCATTTTGGGTAACAGCGGCATTATGGTCGATATGTTTGTCGTGATGCTGGTGCTGGCACTGATGTTATCGATTATGACCACGATGTCCGGATCTTCTCGCACCTTATATCAGGGTTCTATTGATGGCTTATTGCCTAAATATTTATCTCAGGTAAATCAGCACGGTGCACCGACCCGTGCGATGTGGACTAATCTTATCGTTAACCTGATGTTACTCAGTCTGTCTGATTATGTATTTTTGCTTGCCGCATCTTGTGTCAGTTACATCATTTTTAACTTTTTGACTCTCAATGCCGGTTGGATTCACCGTATCGACAGACCTGACTGGAAACGCTGTTATCGAACCCCGAAAGTCTTATTTATTGCGGGTATTGTCATGGCGTTTTTTAATATTACCTTTATGGCGTTGGGCGCCAATATATGGGGCAGTGGCACCTTGATGAGTGGTTTGATTCTGGCGAGCCTGAGTATCCCATTATTTTGCTGGCGGCATTACCTGATTGATAAAGGTCAGTTACCCCAATCCATGCAGGAAGATATTCAAGCTGGCAACACAGCAGGAACGTCTCGTAAAGCCGGTCGGTGGCCTTACCTGGTCTTGCTGTTTAGCGTGCTGCTGGTGGGTGGGATTCAGTTTGTAGTTAGTTAACTATCTGATTGAACGGTATAAGGCATAGAAACTACTTATCCAGTTTGCCGAGCCCTTGATTTCTAAGCATGTCTATAAAAGCAATTTATATGTTGCTTTTTGTGGGAGAATCACTTTCCAGTTCAAAAAGAAACTTATATATTGCTAACACGTAAAAAAGAAACTAATATGTTTCTTATTGGTAAATAGCAACTTATATATTTCATTATGAATTCACTACTCGAACAGATCAAAAAACGCCGTATTGCATTGGAACTCAAGCAGCACGATATGATGCTGCGCGTTGGTATATCACGCCAGCAATATCAGCGGTTGGAATCCAAAGGCAATCCACGTCTTGATACGCTTGAACTTATTGCCAAGGGGCTTAAAAGTGAATTACTGCTGATACCTCAGGAAAAATTAAATGCTGTGCTGGCAGTACTGGCTGACGATAACTTGTCACCAACAGGGACATCAACCAATCCACATCCGACAGACAAAGAAAAAAGTAGCTCATTAGCTGATGACCCATGGCAGGGATTGTTGGGAGAAAATGAATGAGCACAGACAGCAATGATGAAGTAAACGTCTTACAGCTCTCCATCCACGACGTACTGGTCGGCTATCTCGCCGGCTTTAAGAATGGCCGCAATGTATTGAGCATTGCAGACTCATTTAAAAATGACCCTGAGCGCCCGACATTCAGCCTTATCACTCACCCTTCGTTTCCGAATGCAGCCAAACTCATGGCCGAGCCATGGCCTCGGAATCAACGGCTGCATCCTGTGCTTTCAAACCTGCTGCCAGAAGGCTCGTTGCGCGAACTGATTGCACAAGGCCTGAAGGTACACGTTGATAATGAATTTCACATTCTCTCGTACCTTGGCGAAGACTTGCCGGGAGCAATCGAAGCTATGCCAATGGAACCTGAAGATATTCCTGATTACATCCTGAGCACTCACGGAAAGGCTAAGGCGGTTAAGTTCGATAAAGTTACCCAAGAAAACAAGTTTTCCTTGGCCGGCGTGCAAATGAAGTTTTCCATGAAGGAAAAGGATGGACGCTATAACTTATCTAAAGGCAACGTGCTGGGTGATTGGATCATCAAAACGCCCTCAACCAAGCACAAGTTTGTGCCACTGAATGAATACACTGCTATGTCACTGGCGGGTATGGTCGGCGTTGATATTCCTGAGATCAAACTTGTTGACCTGGATAAGCTCGATAATCTGCCACAAATTAACTTACCCGATGAAAAGCAAGCCTTTGCCATTAAGCGATTTGATCGTAATGATGACCAGCGCATTCACATGGAAGACTTTGCACAAATTCTAGTGAAGTACCCGCACGAAAAATACACTTCAGCCAATTATGAGAATATCGGCAAAGTCATTTATGACTTTTCTGGCGACGGCCTTGCAGACGTGCAACAGTTCGCAAGACGATTACTGGTGAATATTCTTTTGGCAAATGGCGATGCACACCTAAAAAACTGGAGCTTTTTGTATCCTGATAAGGTGACGCCGCGACTTTCTCCTGCATACGATATCGTTACAACGAGTGTGTATATCGAAAATGAAACCAAGTATGCGCTCAACCTCGGTAAAACCAAAGAATGGTATACCGTCACCATGACTCATTTTCAGTCATGGGCAGAGAAATCTGGCATTCCATGGCGAGCGATTAAGCCTCATTTAGATGACACAATGGCAAAAGCTAGAGAGCTATGGCCTGAAGCGCTGAAAATGCAACCAATGGACGAAGCACACAAAGAAGGCCTTAGAATGCATTGGGCTAAGCTTCAGGACGATTTTAAGATTGAAGCCAAACAATGATGGTTTCTCAGCTAACGGATAATTGATATATAGATACGAATCAATAGGGTTCGAGTGTTCGCTTATTACCTTGCCTCATTCCCTTGGTGTATGGTTTAAATTAAAAAAAGGAATGAGAACCTGTCTAATCTTTTTTCACTCATCATCACAACGTTTCTCAATTTAATCAATTTTTTTAAATAATGAAATTGGTCATGTTTAGAGAGGATACTTGGATCAAAATTGATAAATTCTCAACATGTTCGTGGCTAATTTATCGTTGGCTATACTCCCTAAAAAGCAGCTGCCTCTGAGATTCGTACTACCTAGGAAGTAAGTCCTCTTAGTAATTGTTGAGATGGGCTGTGGAACTGAAAATAGCGTTGCCAATACTCATAAAATAGGGAGAAACATAATGGCACGCGATCCTAAGCACGACATACTCTTTGAGCCAATTCAGATTGGTCCAAAAACATTGCGTAATCGGTTTTATCAGGTTCCCCATTGCATTGGTGCCGGTTCAGATCGACCAGGCTTCCAAGCAGCACATCGTTCGATGAAAGCGGAAGGTGGTTGGGCAGCAATGAACACCGAATACTGTTCAATCCATCCAGAATCAGATGATACCCATCGTCTGTCAGCACGTATCTGGGATGAAGGTGACGTCCGTAATTTACGTGCGATGACGGATGAAGTTCACAAATATGGTGCTTTAGCCGGTATCGAAATGTGGTACGGCGCCGCTCATGCACCGAATATGGAAACCCGGGCAACGCCTCGTGGCCCTAGTCAGTTCGCCTCAGAATTTGAAACATTAAGCTACTGTAAAGAGATGGATCTTGATGATATCAAGATGGTGCAGCAGTACTATGTTGACGCCGCTTACCGTGCTCGCGATGCTGGATTTGATATCGTTTATGTCTACGGTGCTCACTCCTATTTGCCTCTGCAATTCCTTAACCCGTATTACAACAAACGCACTGACGGTTATGGTGGTTCATTAGAAAACCGTGCTCGTTTCTGGGTGGAAACACTGGAAAAAGTCCGTAAAGCGGTGGGGGATGATTGTGCGATTGCAACCCGTTTTGCTATCGACACCATTTATGGCCCTGACCAGATTGAAGTAGAAGAAGACGGCATCAAATTTATTGAGCTGGCCGATGACTTTATTGACCTGTGGGATATCACTGTCGGTGATATTGCTGAGTGGGGTGAAGACGCTGGCCCATCACGTTTCTATCAACAAGGTCATACTGTGCCTTGGGTTGAGCATG
>NZ_DIAC01000116.1:0-224 GCF_002414625.1 Methylophaga sp. UBA5088
CTTTGATACTTCTGACGGACTAAATACGAGTAAACTTGTCTTGTTTTACCGCTATCAGGAATCCCATACCAACCAGCATGACTAACCCCGTTGCCCACAATGCTACGTGATAATTACCATAGTAACTGGCCAGATATCCGGCTGCTGCTGGTGCAATGATCTGTGCAGTACCATAACAAATAGTGAGTCGGGCCATAGCTTTAGCCGGATTCAATGGGAATTTA
>NZ_DIAC01000116.1:268-3480 GCF_002414625.1 Methylophaga sp. UBA5088
CAGCATCAGACTCACAATTCCAGTGAATGTACCGCCAAATATGGCCGCTGCTATCAAGTTAGTGATCAGCGAATCAGACAATACCGGCATAATGACTGCGACCATCTGTAAGGCATAGGTCAGCAATAAAGTGTTTAACTCTCCAAACTTATTCGCCACTTTATCCCATAAGAAACAGGCTGGTGCTGCAGCAAGACCAAGAATCACCCATATCCAGTCACCCTTACCGCTCAGTTGTGGCATTTCTTCTAGTATCGCGACAATAAACGTGGCACTCACAACGTACCCCACTCCGGCACAGGCATAAGCCAGGATTAGCTTTATCATCCAGCTACGGGGAGGCTCTATAAGTGGCTGGCTCGTTTTATGTTGCGTCAGCTGTGGCTGAGGTATCCAGAACCAGGCAGGAATAAAAAAGAGTATGCCAAACAGCCCCATCACAATCCATTGGCTATCCCATGGCAAAAAATGATTCATTAACACCACGGCTGATCCAGGTATAGCAATGCCAAGTCCCAATCCCATAAAATGCAGCCCTAGTTCTGGCTTAAATTGATGGTGTTTAAGCCAACTGAGCACAAATCCCGATGACAATATGACCCCCGCCGTACCACTGATACCTGCAATAAATCGTAATATTACCCAGCCATACAATTCTGTTGTCATACCCATGGCTATAGTGGATAACACCGCAATCACTAAACACCACTGATAAAAACGAAACTTAAACACAAGGTTATTTGTAAACGAGACTAGAACCACACCCAACAAGTAACCAATATAGTTAAATGTCGCCAGCCAGCCACTATTCACCAGCGATAAGTCTGTCTGGTTCAGCATTAAAGGAAGAAACGGTGTATATGAAAATCGTGCTATGCCCACCGCTAGAATGACTGCACAGATACCCGCTGTAATGACTTTTATTCGTTGAAACTGTATGGCGCTGTCATGATGTGTCATGTTGAGTACTGTCAATCAAAATATGAAGTCGGCATCTTAGCACTAGCCATACATAAGTCACATGCTCATAGGTAAAATACATACGCTGGAAAGCAGCGCTTTCCAGCGTATGAAGATACGATCAGGTCGTCAGCGCTATGGTGCTATAAATACCGCTTTGTAACGATTACTGATAGCAGAACTTCCCACACTTGTAGCGATGAAATGGAATGCATGTAATCCTGATTCCGTTGTTTCAGAAGGTAATCTGACTAAGGCTGTTACAGGGACGATTTTACCTGGCTGTATCGTAATGCCCTGTTCTAAACCATCTACACTGGCTGATGGCAAACCCTCAATGTGATAGTTCACAACGAGTGGCTGATCTGTTTTATTTAGTAGCTTTAAGGTGTATTTATTTTGAATATCACCGTTACTCATTTGGATATATAACGGTCTTCTCTCATGCACCACATTAAACTCGGTGGGTTCAAAGTGGGTAAAGCCATAGCCCACACCCATAATTGAAAAAGCCATAATCAAACTGTAAACAATCACTCGCGGACGTTTCCATAGGCTAACTTCAGCTTTACCTTGATGTAGTTCTTTATGAGATGCGTAACGAATCAGGCCTCTGGGCTCATTGATTTTGTCCATAATGCTGTCACAAGCATCGATACATAAACCACAGGTGATACAGCCCTCTTGCTGACCTTTACGAATATCGATACCCGTCGGACACACTGCCACGCAGAGTTTACAGTCGATACATGAGCCTTTATTGGCATCTTGTGTACCTGAACGGGATAACTTACCCCTGGGTTCCCCACGTACTGCATCATAAGCAGGTAATACAGTTTCCTGGTCATACATCACACCCTGTAAACGCGCATAGGGACACAACCAAAAACACACTTGTTCACGCATAAACCCCGCGAACCAATATGTGAAAAAGGTAAAGATACCCATTGCCACCCAGACTGGTGTGGGCGCTTGAAGAGAGAAGATATCACCCCACAATTGATAGGCATCTGTAAACCAGGCTGAAAACGTAATACCTGTCAGTATGGCAATTGCTAACCAAACACCGTGCTTACCGACTTTTCTGAAGGCTTTAGATGCAGTCCAGGGCTCAGTGTTAAACTTACGCTGTTTTTGTGGTGTTTTGCCTTCAAACTGTCCTTCAATAAAAGTAAATATATCTGTCCAGACTGTTTGGAAACAAAAATAGCCACAAAAGACTCGTCCTGCAATGCTGGTTGCCGCCGCTAACAATATGGCAAAGAACAGCAGTGTTAGCGACAATACCCATATATCTTGTGGATATAGGGTCAAAGCAAATAAATGAAATTGCTGCTCAGGAATGTCCAGCAATACAGCTTGATGACCATCCCAACGTAGATAAGGCCCCAAAAAGTAAATCAACCACACAGACATGCCAAAGTTTTTTAAGGTGCGAAACCGTCCTTTCATGCGCCTGGCAACGACATTCTCACCTTCTCCTGTATGTACCTCCCAGTCGGATAAGGCATCATAAACTTCAACTTTAATAGGTATTTCTGATAGTTTGCTCATCACAGGATCTCCTCTGTGGCTAAATGCTGAAAACGAGGTGTTTTTTTATAGTTATACGATGGTTTTTGAACGAATTAAGCCTGGCCGGTACAAATCCGACAATAAGGTTAACCCTTGTTTTAATGACTCAAAATCACTACTGGCACCAAGCGAAATGCGTACGGCCTGACTATGGCTCCGAGACATGACAAATGCTGTTGAAGGCACAATAGAAACGCCAATTCGGCTCGCTTGTTCAGCAAAATCTAATGCTTTGTAGCCATGAGGCAACTTTAGCCACAGGTGTGGTGAAGCAGGATGTGACCATACATCGCTTTGCTGGAAAATTGACTTGGCTAATGATTGCCTTGTGATATTTTCAGCCTTAATCGCCTGGGTAATCTCATTGATTTTGTGGTGTGTTATCCAATACGAGACAACGGCAGTCATCAGTGGTGGTGCCATTAAATGACTGATTCGCATTTCTTCGGTGAGACCTAATGCATCATTAATATTCGGTGATGCAATATAAGCAACACGTAACGATGGGCTAAGGCATTTAGAGATCGTGGCAACATGCCAAGTGCGATGTCTGGCAAGGTTATATAGCGACGGCAATTTCTCATCGAGAAAATGATAGTAAGGATCGTCTTCGATAATGGTGACGTTGAACTGATCTGCTAACGCTGCTAAAGACTCTCTTCGCTTTACAGACAAGG
>NZ_DIAC01000116.1:3597-6152 GCF_002414625.1 Methylophaga sp. UBA5088
GCTTTACAGACAAGGTCGCCGTGGTGGGATTATCAATATTTGGAATAACATATAAAACATCGATTGATTGTTTTTCGCATTGCAGTTGAAACTGTTCTGGAATGATCCCCTGCTCATCCATGCTGATACCGATGACGTCCAGTTGCAACTGATCTGCCATCGCTCTCAATCCAGGATAAGAAAACTCAGGAGCGGCTATCGTTTTTGCTCCTTTGCGTTTGAGATAGCTTAATAAACAAAACAAAGCACTGTGAGCACCGCTTGAAATCAGAAGTTGATCGCTATTTAGCCCTGTTAGTTTCGGTGACAACCATTGCTGGCCGGCAAGCCGGTCATCCGGATGGCCAGCTGTTTCCTGGTAACACAGGTGGTGTGAGGCAGAAATACCTGACAGACTAAGTTCGCTGATGGCTTCGGCAATGCTCTTCTCGAGATTCAGCTCATTAGGTATAGGCGGGTTGTTCATGCTTAAATCCAGCGTTTTGCCTTCAATAAGCTGTGATGAGTTGTAATGAGAAAAAGTGGTTTGAGCAATAAAACAGCCATTGCCTCTTTGGGTTTCAACTAATCCCCTTCTGGCTGCTTCATTAATGGCTCTTGTTACCGTAGTGAGATCAACAGAAAGTGCGTCAGCCATTTGGCGTTGTGCTGGTAATCTGTCACCCGGTTTGAGAATACGGTTTTTGATGTCTGTTTCTATCGCATCAACAATACCGATGTATTTAACGCGAGCATTTGAATCTATTCTTGCTGACCAGGTGGACATAGCTTTCTCCATTGACGCTAACCGTACAATTTGGAGTAAATGCTATGCCTCACTTATTTTGTATGCAATAAAAACATACAAAACAAGTGTTTGTATGGATTATTATTTTTATATATACCTACAATCAGGACGTTTTAGACAAGAATAACAAGTCTATTTGCGCAAAATTGGGTCTGAACATTATTCCCACATGATATCAGCATTGGCTTTTGCAGCTGCGTCGAACAATTCAATTAATGGCAGAGCACGTTTTGATATAGACACTGGAGGATTGTCATCGTCCTCACTCTCAGTATTGTCTTCATCGCTTAATTTGGCATTGTTCACTGCTTGCTCTAGACGTTGTTTATAGTCATTAACGTCTTCTGCCTGGATAGCACCTGGAACAGTTCCACTATGTCCCATCAGTTTTAATAAATGAACAGCCACATCACCAAACAGGGTGATATCAGCATAAGTTTTTGTTTTAAATGTAACAATCATAAGGACTCCTGCTAGTAGAAATATGAACAAACATCATACGTTGAATCAGGTATCAAGACATTAACAAAGAAAGGTGTGAGTCGATGGATTCAGTTATTGGTAGATATAACGGATTTCATTAGCAGGAAGCGGCGCACAAAAATAGTAGCCCTGCACAGTCACCGCATAGTCGTTATCTCTGAAAAAGGCAAGTTGTTCTTCTGTTTCTACCCCTTCTACGACGACTTCCAGCTTTAATTGTTTAGCCATGGCAATGATGGCTGTCACTATGGCGGCATCGTTCTCATCATTGACCAAATCGTCAATAAAGGATTTATCTATTTTTAAAGCATGTATCGGAAATTTTTTGATGTAGCTTAGTGATGAGTACCCCGTCCCGAAGTCATCGATGAATATTTTTACACCAATATTTTTGAGTTTTTCTAATATGGCAAAACTTTCATTCAGATGATGCATCA
This sequence comes from Methylophaga sp. UBA5088, assembly GCF_002414625.1. Lineage (NCBI taxonomy): Bacteria > Pseudomonadati > Pseudomonadota > Gammaproteobacteria > Thiotrichales > Piscirickettsiaceae > Methylophaga > Methylophaga sp. UBA5088. The sequence continues at coordinate 5,305 of NZ_DIAC01000116.1, forward strand.
TCAGGTTTTCTGTGATTTCAACTTCAAGGTATTCAGCTGGGAGCTGATATCGATTCAAACTTGCTTCAATTAGCTCGAAAAGCTTGTTTGGTTTGCCAGTGTGTAGAAACTGCCTTGCGGAGAGGTTGACTGAAATATGCGCAGGAAAACCGGAATCCAGCCATTGTTTTGCTTGTTTACAAGCTTGGTCAATGACCCACTCGCCAATTGAAACAATGAGACCACTTTTTTCAGCGATAGGGATAAAAATGGAAGGTGAAATATCGCCATGCTCGGCATTATGCCAGCGCAGCAATGCTTCAAACCCCACTGTGTCGCCATTCACAATATCAATCTTGGGCTGATAATGTAACTGCAATTCATTGTCAGCAATCGCACGTCGAAGTCGGTTTTCCAGCTCAAAATGATTTTGTACTGAATTATTCATTTCATCACTGAAAAAATGATACTGGTTTTTACCCAATGCCTTTGCATGGCGTAAGGCATTATCCGCGTCGGACAAGGCTTGGTCGACGCTGTCTATCCCTTCGTTGAAGAAAGCGATGCCAATACTGATAGAAACAAAGACTTCATGCTCATCGATCACAAATGGCTGGTGAAAACTACTGATGATCTTTTCAGCAATATTAGCTGCATCAACAGGTTCGTTGATATAGGTCATCAATACGACAAATTCATCACCAGCAAAACGTGTCAAAGTATCGTTTTTACTGAGACTCTCAGGAAGTCGTTTCGCCACCTCAGCGAGAAGTGCATCACCCACCATATGACCGAGTGAATCATTAACGCGTTTAAAATCATCGAGATCGATAAACAGTAATGCTTGTGACACCTTTTTTTGAGCTGCG
>NZ_DIAC01000116.1:6230-10313 GCF_002414625.1 Methylophaga sp. UBA5088
CTTTTTTTGAGCTGCAAGCTTAACTGCCTGCTGGAGTCTATCTGTGAGTAATGCACGGTTAGGTAAGCCGGTTAAGGCATCAAAATGGGCTAAATAATCCAAGTCATGTCTGACTTTTTCTACCTGTTTCAGTTTTTGGGCGTTATCCAACGCAAGCGACAGAGTGTGAGCAAAACTTAAAGCAAACAGTTCATCATTTTTATCAAATTGCTGACCTGACAATTTTTCGCTTAGCAGAATATATCCAAAAGTATGTGCATCACGTCGTATGGACACCATTAATACCGAAGATAGGCTATGAGATCCTTCTTTACATTCAAGGCATAAATCATTCAGTAACTGAGGTGTTTCTGGGAGTGTGTTTTTGTGTAACGTTAAACAGTGATGAAGTATCGACAATTGTTCATCTGTGAAACCAATACCGACTGAATCCGTGATGGAATAATGCTTATCAATCAGCTGTACGGATGCGGAATGGCATTGCACTAACTTAGCTAGCGCGTTGATGCCTTGATATTTTACTTCTGGCTCTGCCGAAATTGTTGCAAGGCAAGCTAATAAGTCTCGAGAACGATCATGCAGCTCTTCCAATCGTTTAGACCAGGAAAGGAGTTGTTGATGTTCTTGCTCAATTTGTTCAAGTGACGTATGAGACTGTGTGAGAAGATGTTGTTTACGACTGGCGATACGTTCAAAAATCGCTGTGCGTGTGATAACCCCGGCAAAGCGTTCCTGATCGAGTACGGGCAATAATTCCTGCCCATTGATATCCAGCATAGCCAGACTTTGTTCTATAGGTGTTTCGGGGGTAACAAAAATAGGCGAGCTGGATTTACAGAGATCGGCAAATATCCAGTTAGGGTGTTTAGAGACTTCTTGTAATGTGACTAAACCACAAAATTTACCGTCTTTGGGATTGTCATTAAAAACAGCAAAAATGGTGTTTTTATCAATTTTTCGGGGTCGTTCTTCATCCAGAACAAACTGAACCAAATCAGTCTGAACACAATCCCTGACAAATAACGTATTCATTTTACTCTTGATAGGTGCACATCAATATCAAGCTCCATATGGAGAACCTCGTCTGAACCTAATAGCGATTTCGTATGGATTAACACAAAATCCATCAGCTGCTCCTTACTGATTCTTCTTAACAATGACTGACGAATGAGAATATCGCCTATCACTTCATCATCTACTTAAATGTGTTCGTAGGGCGTTTTTACCAGAAGATCTAACGCCATTTTCATGGCAATACAGCCAATCGGTGCATCATTCCCCATCACCAGCATCTCTCTCAGTGGGGGCATTTTATATTCACTAATTCTGGCCGAGATATATGAACCTGACTCTGAACCTAATGGCATCCTTTTCCTCATTTTTATTAGTATCGTTATTAACAAAAGCAATAATGACGATCGACTGCTAAATCGAGCTCAACTATTAAAAAAAGATTTTTTATTAATTGCAAATAATAGTAAAAACCTAAATATCCATAGCATGTCGTACTTCTAAAATGAGAATAACAAAACACATTTAAATGATTGATATGGATTATGAATACTGTATTCACATGACACTAGATCCATACAATTTGATAGCGCAATATAAAATGTGTTCAGTATTATTCAGACATCAGCATTGCTTTGCATCGCGCTTAGCAATCCTGAGTTTTCAGAAGAGTCTACCGTATGAATAGGCTCGCTTTATTAGGAATTACTCCTGAAAATTGAAAATTCTAAATTGATTGTCATAAAACAATAATTGCTCACATCAGATAGTTGAAATCGACTTGAAACAACTTCTCCACAGCCATAATGTCACGTTGATTGGAGATAAAAATAATCAGATGGTCGTCAGGCTCAATCACAAGTGATTTATCTGAAAATAAAACGTGCTCATTTCTTAAAATCGCCGCAACCGAGGCGCTTGCTGGCAATTTTATTTGCTCAATATGACGGCCAACCACTTTCGATGTCGTCAAGTCACCATGTGCTATCACCTCGATGGCTTCAGCCGCCCCGTGTCGAAGTGAATGCACGGTCACGACATCCCCTTTACGAATGTGCGTTAACAAACTGCCTATCGTGATCTGAGCCGGCGAAATAGCTAAATCAATGCTGGTGCCTCTGACCAGTTCCACATGGCTGGCTTTACCAATTATCGAGATGACTTTTCTTGCGCCCATTCGCTTGGCAAGCATAGAAGAAAGAATATTCACTTCATCATCATTCGTCACAGCACAGAACACATCTGTTTTGCTGATATTCTCTTCCTGCAATAGGTTAGCGTCACCCGCATCGCCATACAGAACAACGGACTTCTTCAAGCCCTCGGCAATAAAGCGAGCACGTTTTGGGTCCATTTCAATAATTTTGACCTTATGGTTGGTCTCTATCCGTTTGGCCAGTTGACGCCCTATATTACCGCCGCCGGCAATGAGTATGCGTTCATACGTTTTATAGGCATGACGAAATACTTTGACCAGTTTCGAAATATGCTGAGTGAGTGCTAAAAAGAAAATTTCATCACCGGGTTGCAAAGCCTCTCTGCCTGTTGCTTGAATGGCTTGATTATCTCTGAATATCGCCGCGACACGCATTTTGATATCGGGAAGGATGTCGAGTAATTTACTGATAGGCTTGCCAGCCATGGGGCTTTGTTCACTGACTTCCACCGCCACAAGTTGGGCCATACCATCAAAAAATTCAACAACCTGTAACACTTCAGGCTGTTCAATTAGTCGTTGTATGTAAGCCGTAACCAGTTGTTCTGGACTTATAATGACATCGGTTGCAAAGGCGTCAGGTGAGAATAAGGCGGGATACTCAACATAATCCGAAGCTCTTATTCTTGCCAGCTTTTTAGGTGTTTTGAATAAGGCATTGGCGACCTGACACGCGACCATATTGACTTCATCATTTTGTGTCACCGCAATCAGCATATCGGCATCCTCAATACCCGCCGCGATCAACGTCTCAGGCGAGGATGCATGACCATTCACAGCACGAATATCTAATCGATCCTGAATGCGTTCCAGTAAGTAACTGTCTGTGTCGACGACGGTGACATCATTTCCCTCGTTGACCAAACTCTCAGCAGTCGAACCACCTACCTGACCTGCCCCTAAAATGATAATTTTCATCGGATTTCCTCAACAGCTATCAATGACGCCAATAAGCGGGAATCAACAATATTAATAGTGTGAATATTTCTAATCTTCCGGCTAACATGCCAAACACACTTAACCATTTCACTACATCATTCACGCTGACAAAATTAACCGCCACCTCACCTAGACCTGGCCCCAGTAGATTAATGGTAGCGACCACAGCACCAAATGCACTTTCAAGATCTAAACCGGCTGCCATCATCGCTACTGTCAGAAATAATGAGACAACCACATAAAGCACATAGAAACCCCAGACTGAATACAATACCTCTTCTGAGACTGCCCTCTCACCTTGTTTAACCACAACCACAGCTCGGGGATGTGCTAAATGAAATAATTGTCGTAAGCCCAACTTGGCAAGCAGCATAACTCGCATGACTTTGACACCCCCTGCTGTTGAACCTGCACAACCACCAGTGAATGACAAAATCACCATGATAAGAGGGATATGCAATGGCCAACTGGCAAAAGTAGCCGTCCCAAAACCGGTACTGGTCAGCACGGAAGCAACCTGAAATGCCGCATAGCGTAGTGATTCTAATACCGTGCCATAAGCATGAGAAAGATAAAGGCTGAAAGCAACAAACAGACTAGCCAATAAAAACACTAAACCATAGGTTCTGACTTCAGCATCTTTTACATAGGGTGAAAGCATTTTATTTCTAAAAACAATAAAGTGGACAGCAAAGTTAATGCCGCCTGCCAACATAAATATAATGGCGATTAATTCGATTAACGGGCTGTTATAAAAGCCCAGACTGTCGTCATGTGTCGAAAAGCCACCTGTCGCCACTGTCGTAAAAGCATGACCCACGGCATCGAATAAAGTCATACCGGCAAAATAATAAGCAACACCACATAAGGCCGTCAGGATAAGGTAGATAATCCATAAGGAGCGCGCTGTTTCAGCA
>NZ_DIAC01000116.1:10421-10713 GCF_002414625.1 Methylophaga sp. UBA5088
ATCTTTAGCGACACCCGATGTTTCTGCCCGGTAGAGCTGCATGCCCCCCACACCCAATAATGGCATGATGGCAACTGCTAAAACGATGATCCCCATCCCACCCAGCCACTGAATTTGTTGTCTGTGATACAAAATAGATGGGGGGTAATGATCCAGGCCGGTAATCACTGTAGCGCCTGTTGTGGTAAAACCAGAGATGGACTCAAACACGGCATCCGTCACATCCAGATGTAATCCAAAAAGAAAAGGCAATGCGCCAACCAGCCCCAGTAGAATCCAAAATAAGGTCACC
>NZ_DIAC01000064.1:0-826 GCF_002414625.1 Methylophaga sp. UBA5088
ATCCCCAGTGCTGGCGCACCATCGATTGCTGCTAATGCTGACACCAGCATTTCAGGAGCCGAGGTGCCAAAACCCACAATCGTTAAACCAACGATAAGGGGGGATACACCAAAATTGGTGGCAATATTCGCTGCGCCATCAACAAATCGATCTGCTCCCCAGATTAAAATTCCGAAACCCGCGATAATGGCTGATATAAACAGAATAGTTGTCATTAGCTTCCACGTTGATTAAATGTGAGATATGAAAAAGCCGGGATATACCCGGCTCTTCATTATAAGGATTCGTTTGTGAGTTGTCGTTAGATCATTCTTCAAACAAATCGAATTCATCATCGTTACTTGGCGGATTGCCGTCATGAACGAGATATTCACGATGCTGAAGGTATGCATCACGTACATAACTGTATTCGTCTGTAGCAGCCTCGTTTAACACTTTTTCAGCACGTAATAAGTTAGCACGAGTATCCACTAATCTGACTCCACGGAAAGCATTACGAGCACCGGGTCCCTCAACATAAGTAACGGGGTCGGTGTAATAGTCACCCACTAAACCAAATGAGTCACGCACTGTTCTGGGACCAAAGAAAGGTAGAACAATATAGGCACCAGGCTCTACGCCCCAGGCTCCAAGTGTCTGACCAAAGTCTTCGTTATTTTTGTGGTTCCCACTCAGACTGGCAACATCAAAAATACCGGCAACACCCACGGTAGTATTGAGAACAAAACGACCTGTATCGTTGGCTGCTTGTTTAAATTTGAACTGAAGGAGATCATTGATAATGACGGTGATGTCGTTCAAGTTGCTGAAGAAATTACTTACACCT
>NZ_DIAC01000064.1:977-1871 GCF_002414625.1 Methylophaga sp. UBA5088
CGTTAAATTTATACATTGCACGGTTGTATCCTTCAAGCGGATCCTTAGGATTATTGCTGGTAGCACAGCCAGTTAGCAGCAATACTGCCGCCAAAAAACCGAGTTTGAAAACTGAGCGCAGGGTAGACATCGAATCATGATCCTTTTAATTTTATTCTTATCGACCCGAGAAATAATCGCACGCCGAGTTATGGCAATGCAAGTCATCTGTTGCGTTTATGACATGGTAATGTGAACTAAGTGGCAAAAAAACAACATGGTGATTATTCACAAACACCAAAAAGATTGATTGGTAATGTCTGTATCTTTTAACTTTTTATTATGTCGGTTGTTAAACATAAAGTCCGAGAAGACTTTGGTGCAGGCTAACCAACTATGATTTTTTGCGTATTCAATACACTTGTCTCCAGATAAGTTAAGTGCTTTTCCTGCTGCTATTGTCAGGTCTTCATCAAGATAGCCTGTAATACCTTCTTGAACGATATCAGCAGGGCCAGTAACAGGATAGGCAGCAATAGGAACGCCGCAGGCCATCGCTTCCAATAAAACTAGACCAAAGGTATCTGTTTTACTTGGAAACACAAACACATCCGCTGCGGCGAGATAAGAGGCAAGCTCCTTGCCGAATTTGGCTCCGGTAAAAATGACATCAGGATACTTTTGGCGAAGATGTTCAAGATCGGGCCCATCACCGACAACGACTTTATTACCCTTGATATCTAATTGAAGGAAAGCTTCAATATTTTTCTCAACGGCGACCCGCCCCATATTCATAAATACGGGGCCAGTTAATCCCAGCTGTTGAGGGTTTTCAGGAGTGAAAATTTCTGTCTCTACACCACGCCCCCAAACCTCAATGTTCTGGAAACCATGTGAAAGCAAGCGCTGTTTTTG
>NZ_DIAC01000064.1:2007-7164 GCF_002414625.1 Methylophaga sp. UBA5088
TGTGAAAGCAAGCGCTGTTTTTGTGAGGCTGTAGGGACCAAAGTGTGTACGGCTTTACCATGGAAGCGTTTAAGCCAGGCATAACTCCAGCTCAAAGGAATAGGCAGCCTGAGTCTGATATATTCAGGGAACTGGGTATGGTAAGACGTTGTGAACTGAATACCGTTTCTAAGACACCATCGTCTTGCTGCCATACCCAGCGGGCCCTCAGTGGCGATATGGATGGCGTTGGCTTGATAGCTATCGAGTAATTTTTTGACTTTCCTGCCAGGTAATAAAGAGAGAGGAATACTCGGATACGTGGGGCAGGGGATAGTCTTGAATTGTTGTGGCGTAATCAGATGGACATCATGCCCCAACTCGATTAAATATCGACGAGTCTGTTTCAGGGTACGTACAACCCCGTTGACCTGAGGTTCCCAGGCATCGGTGATGATGACAATCTTCATTAGGCTGCCTGAGCAATAGCGTGAGGCTGCTCGATAATATCGGCCCAGTATAAAATTTCCATTTTACCGTTAGGGTGTTCAACAAGTGCGGTGCAGCTTTCTACCCAGTCACCGCAGTTGAAGTAATCGACATTGTTGATGCGGGTAATTTCAGCGCGGTGAATATGACCACAGACGACACCATCGACCCCTTGTTTCGCCGCTTCATGTGCTACGGCCTCTTCAAAATTACTGATGTATTGCACCGCATTTTTTACTTTGTGTTTTAAGAATGCCGCCAGAGACCAGTATGAAAAACCCATCTTACGGCGAACATAATTAACAAGTCGGTTTGCTCTGAGTAAGTAGTCATAGAGCCGCCCACCAATTTTGGCAAGTAGTGGGGAAATTTTGACGACACTATCAAATTGATCCCCATGTAAGATTAATAACTTTTTACCTTCAGCGGTGGTATGGACTATCTCGTTCTGAATTTCGATATTGCCAAAAACGGCTCCGTCGAAGTCACGGAGTAACTCATCATGATTGCCTGGTACATAAATAACCTTGGTATCGTGTTTAGCTTTACCAAGTAGGGTTCGGATTACATTATTATGTGCCTGAGGCCAAAACATGCGTTTTTTCATTTCCCACACGTCAACAATGTCACCGACAAGATATAAATAATCGCATTCAACCTTATGCAAAAAATCGAGTAAAAAGTCAGCACTGCAGCCTCGAAACCCCAGGTGGATATCAGAAATCCAGACGCTGCGAACTTTTAACTTCTCTTTGTGACTCACTTGTGTTTGCATAATGTGTCGTTTCCTTAGTATTTTGAGGGCACACTAACGAACTTATATTGCAGCATCATGAATATTTTGTTGCAGAATGATGACGATAACTTATTGAATTAATTGTCGTATCATTAAACAATAGCCAAAATGAGACGCCCAATGAGCAATCCATTATTAGAAAATTACCCATTACCGCCTTTCTCTGAAATCAAACCTGAGCATGTAGAGCCTGCTGTAACACAAGCGATAAGTCAGGCTAGACAAGCCGTAGATAAATTACTGACACAGGTGAGCCATCCCACTTGGGAAACCTTGGTTGAACCAATGGAAGACATTGATGTGTCAATCGATCGTGTTTGGTCTCCAGTCAGTCATATGAACTCTGTAGTGAATTCGGATGAATTAAGAAAAGCCTATAACGCTTGTTTGCCGATGTTGAGTGAGTTCGGTACAGAACTGGGACAAAATGAAGACTTGTACCGTGCTTATAAACAGTTGGCTGAGAGTGAGGTGTACCCGTCGCTGGATACTGCCCAGAAAAAAGTCATTGATAATGCCGTCAGAGACTTCCGTTTATCCGGGGTAGAACTTAATCAGGCTGATCGTGATGAGTATAAAAACATCACGCAAAAACTGACCGAACTGAGTGCTAAGTTTGAAGAAAACCTGATGGATGCGACCCACGGCTGGAAAAAGCATATTACGGATAAAGACATGTTATCTGGATTACCTGAGTCGACCATTGCCATGGCAGAGCAGTTTGCCAAACGTGACAATGTTGAGGGCTGGGTATTTACGCTGGATTTCCCCTCATATATGCCGGTCATGTCTTATGCGGATAATCGTGAATTTCGCGAAGAAATGTACACCGCCTTTGCGACCAAAGCTTCTGATCAGGGACCGAATGCCGGCCAGTGGGATAACACTCAGGTCATGGCTGATATTCTCAAGCTTCGTCATCGTCTAGCGAATTTACTCGGCTTTGCTAACCATGCTGAACGTTCTTTAGCAACAAAAATGGCACAAAGCCCAGAACAGGTGATGGATTTCCTCAATGATCTGGCTGAGCGTAGTAAACCGATTGCTATTAAAGAATTTGAAGAATTAAAAGCCTTCGCAAAAGAAACAGCAGGCATGGATGAATTACAAGCATGGGATGTCACTTATTTTGCCGAGAAACTACGCCAGCAACGCTATAGTATCTCTCAGGAAGAGCTCAAACCATATTTCCCAGAAGATAAAGTCGTTAATGGCTTGTTTGCTGTGGTAAACCGCTTATACGGATTAGTTATTAGTGAACGGACGGATATCGATACCTGGCATAAAGACGTACGCTTTTTTGAAATCCGCGAATCAAACGGTAACTTACGTGGCCAGTTTTATCTGGACTTATATGCTCGCCAACACAAACGTGGCGGCGCATGGATGGATGAATGTCTGGTGCGCCGAAAAACAGCCAAAGGTCTGCAAACACCGGTGGCTTTCCTGACTTGTAATTTCTCTGAGCCTGTCGGTGATAAGCCGGCCTTATTCACTCATGATGAAGTCACGACCTTGTTCCATGAGTTTGGTCATGGTCTGCATCATATGCTGACAAAAATTGATTATGCCGGTGTGTCAGGAATTAACGGTGTTGCTTGGGATGCGGTCGAATTACCCAGTCAGTTTATGGAAAACTGGTGCTGGGAAAGGGAAGCACTAGATCTGATTTCAGGTCATTATGAAACCGGTGAAAAACTACCTGATGACCTTTATGAAAAAATGATCGCGGCACGTAACTTCCAGTCAGCGATGATGATGGTGCGTCAGTTGGAGTTTTCTATTTTCGATTTCCGTTTGCATTTGGAGTTTGATCCAGAAGGCGGCAATCAAGTGGATAAAATTCTGGCCGAAGTGCGTGATCAGGTAGCTGTCGTTAAACCGCCAAAATTTAATCGTTTCGCTCATAGCTTTGGTCACATCTTCGCTGGCGGTTATGCGGCTGGTTACTATAGTTATAAGTGGGCAGAAGTGTTATCAGCCGATGCGTTTTCTAAATTTGAAGAAAAAGGTATCTTTGATCGTGAAACCGGGCTGGCGTTTTTGAATAATATTCTGGAGCAGGGTGGTTCAAAAGAACCGATGGAATTATTCATAGCCTTCCGTGGACGAGAGCCTGAAATTGATGCTCTGTTAAGACATTCAGGAATAGCCGCATAACAAAAAAGGGCCGAAAGGCCCTTTTTTATTTGTGTGGTGTAGGTGAATCAAGAATTCGCACAGATCTGCACAGCTTGCTGTGCTGATTGAATAATGGTCATGACTTCATCTTTTGAAATTTTGCCGTTATCAATATCTTTTTTGAGTTCTTCATTCAAAGCTTGTGTCGCTTGAGCAACGTCACCGCCTTGTGCCACAGGTAAAATGGCTTTTTCACGATACTGTTCTGGAAAAATCGCTAAGCCTTCGAGTTGGCAGCCCGCCATTTTTGCAACATAAGCATCCGCTTCTCTTTTAATGGCACCGGCAGTCAGATCGGGTCTATCCATGCCCAGTTTTTTCATCACCATTGGACGAAGTTGTTCACTGTAATTTTTTTTGTAAGCCTCTACGTCATTAGCGTCGATAGCAAAAGCGAGTTGTGCAAAGAGCGCTAAAGGTAGTAATAAAAACGTTTTTCTCATTATATGTCTCTCTTAGATAACTTAATTTTTTGTTAATAGCTCTATCAGGCTGAACAATAGATGACTATCAGTCAACTTTATCTGTGTAAAGATAAGTAATCCAGAGTTAATAATGACATTTGTCGCTGTCAGTCTTAGTACTTAAAAGCCGCTGTGATTTACATCCTTTAGCTTTACATTCTTATGTTTTGGGGTAATCGAAAAACCTTATTTCTTTGTTTTCTTTTTGTTTTTAGCTTTCTTTTTGTCTTTTTTAGCGGACTTTTCTTTCTTGGACTTTTTGTCTTTCTTGTTGCCCTTGTCAGCTTTGGTTTTTTTACGGTCTTTCTTTTTGACTTTTTTGGGCGTGTCTTCCACAACCGCTTTTTCTAGTGTTGATTTTTGTGAGCTGACTTCACTTGCTGTTTGAGGAAAAGCCTTCATGCCCAATTGACGAAAACGTGCCGCCCAGTATCGTACTTGTCCGATACTTAATCCAGTTTGTGTCGCTGTTTCTTTTTGAGTCACACCATCATGAAGAGCAAGCAAAGCACTGGCGCGGGTACTAAACTCATTGTCAGAAGCGGCGATGGCTTTGCAGAGTTTAACTTGAGCTGGAGTGAGTAATTTCTTGCGAGGGCTGTTTACCTGTTCTTTGCTTGTCATTGTCAACTCCATCAACGGGTATAGAAAGAATGTAATAATAATTACATTAAACCTTTTGATTATGTATGAGGAGTATGACGGTTTTGTGACACTGGCGTCAGAATAAAAACGGAATTGTACACACACATAAAAAAAGGGCGGTTCGCCCTTTTTTGTTTAATAGTTTAAGCCTGGATTTAGCGAAGCTGACTATCTTTGCTGCCCCGTCGATTAAACATACCAGCTGCTTTGTTTTCATTATCTATCTCTTCCTGACATTTCACACACAGGTAAACACCAGGAATGGCTTTACGTCGGCCTTCGGGAATTTCAGCATCACACTCTTCACAATGCGTCAGGCTTTCACCTTGAGGTAAACGTGAGCGTGCTTGCTGTATCGCGTCATCCACACTGGCGTCTATTTGATCTTGTACCGCCCCGTCACGGGACCATCCTCCAGCCATAACAACCTCCAACTGACTGTTTTAATACTATTTCATTATAGGCTTAAAGTCAGCTTGGACCCAATAGTCATGATTTAAGGTAGTTTTTTACCTAACCGTTGTTTCCAGCGAACAATGGGGTACCAGGTCTGTCCCCAAATCTGTCGTGGTAGACGAACGGTTGTGCCGTATTCGGCAGGCC
>NZ_DIAC01000064.1:7265-7506 GCF_002414625.1 Methylophaga sp. UBA5088
AGGGCAGATGATAAGTACCGAAGAGTCGATCAAACAAAACGGTGTGCGCCGAGTAGTTAGTATCAATAGCCGGCTTTTCTGAACTGTGATGCCAGTGATGAAACTGTGGCGTGACAAAAATAGTTTTGAGCGGGCCAAATGGGATATCGACATTACAGTGAATCAGAATAGCCTGAAGCGCGGCAAAGGTAACGTATATATTCAATGCAGACTCATCCGCACCTAATAAATAAAGTGGGAT
>NZ_DIAC01000064.1:7690-9748 GCF_002414625.1 Methylophaga sp. UBA5088
ATGAACGGCATGAATAGGCCATAGTGTTTTTACTTCATGATAGGCACGATGCTCCCAGTACAACACAAAATCCGCTGCCAGAATAATCAGTATGACTTGTAACCAAACTGGCATGGCTTGAACGGTGGATTGCATAGAGGCACTAACAGCCCAATCAAAATGGCTGGCATGATAATTTGCAAAAATAAGAATGGCCGAAATCGCGAGGTGGTTAAAACAAAAGTAGAACATATCCACCGCCCACTCTGGACGAGTGATGACTTGATCCCGATATTTGGGAAATAGCTTTTCCAGTGTCATGAAGATGACGACTGATCCTAGAAAGGCAAGAATTAACCAATCGACCCCCAACGATAATTCTCTGGGCTCTACCTGGCCAATCGGAATGTTGTAACCACCCAGAGCAAACCCAATCAAGGTCAATGAAATAGCGACAAGGCCATAAAGTTTGTACTTGCCTTTATTCAAACCAAACGTCAATGCAGCGAAGAATAATGAAAAATACATGGCATATTTCAATAGCAATTGTAATTGCTCAGCATCATAAATTTGGCGCAGCTCAGCCGTCGTTAAATAGGATGGATAAAGGTAAGCTAGCACCGCTAGCAGGCTCAATACGCTGAGTGTAAGAGACAAATAACAACTTATTCTGCCCTCACCAAAACGAAATTCTTTTGCTGGATTCTTTTCAACATGTCGAGGCTGATATTGATAAGGTTCGGTCATGATTGGTATCGATATAGTGAAACTTGGTCGACATAATGTCTGTGTTAAAGGGGTTCTTCAATAATAATATCGACTCGATAAGACGGATGAGCTCAATATTCTTACCATCAGCCTTATGGATTATGGCTTTAGCCTGCCTTGCTTATCCAGTAATATTCAAACCTAAGTGATGACATAACTGAGTGGTTGAATGAAATACACCGATTTACGTGACTTTATCGAAGGCTTGGAAAAACAGGGTGAATTAAAACGGATTAAAACTGAGATCGATCCGGCTCTGGAAATGACGGAAATTGCTGATCGCGTGTTACGTGCTGGTGGTCCGGCATTATTGTTTGAAAATCCTAAAGGGTCTGACGTACCCGCTTTATTGAATTTGTTTGGAACGCCAAAACGTGTAGCAATGGGGATGGGCGAAGACTCTGTCGAAGCCTTGCGTGAAGTCGGTAAATTACTGGCTTTTTTGAAAGAGCCTGAGCCACCCAAGGGCATGAAGGATGCGTGGGAGAAGCTCCCCGTGTTTAAAAAAGTCCTGACGATGTCACCCAAATTAGTTAAAAAAGCAGCCTGCCAAGAAGTGGTGCTGGCAGGCGATGACATTGATTTGAGCAAGTATCCAATTCAGCTGTGTTGGCCTGAAGATGCCGCCCCTTTAATCACCTGGGGACTGGTTGTCACAAAAGGCCCTCATAAAGAGCGGCAAAACTTGGGCATTTATCGTCAACAAGTCATTGGTAAGAATCGGGTCATCATGCGGTGGTTATCGCATCGAGGTGGCGCACTCGATTTTAAAGAGTGGCAACAAACTTATCCGGGTAAGCCCTTTCCTATCAGTGTGGTTTTAGGCTGTGATCCTGCCACAATACTGGGCGCCGTCACGCCCGTACCGGATACGCTGTCGGAATATGCGTTTGCAGGCTTGCTTCGCGGTAGTAAAACAGAATTGGTGAAATGTATTGGCAATGATCTACAAGTGCCAGCGAACGCAGAAATTGTACTCGAAGGTTTTATCTATCCTGATGATATGGCCCCGGAAGGGCCATATGGCGATCATACCGGTTACTATAATGAAGTGGATAGCTTTCCAGTATTCACAATCGAACGAATTACACAGCGACAGAATCCGATTTACCACAGCACCTATACCGGGCGTCCGCCAGATGAACCTGCCATACTCGGTGTTGCCCTGAATGAAGTATTTGTACCGATATTACAAAAGCAATTTCCAGAAATTATCGACTTCTATTTGCCCCCCGAAGGGTGTTCTTATCGGATGGCTGTGGTCAGTATGAAAAAACAGTACCCAGGTCATGCCAAGCGGGTGATGATGGG
>NZ_DIAC01000063.1:0-2997 GCF_002414625.1 Methylophaga sp. UBA5088
ATCGTATCAATTAACTACTCCAGTCAAAGCACCACAAATTCATTTGCTCAGTTAAGAAGTGACACCGCAGAATTGAATCAGGTATTGCTCGAAGAAGGTTTCGCTCACACAGGAAGAAATCCGAACGACAAAGAAATCTTTTTTTATAACAATGATGAATCGCCTGTCACGTCTAAGACAGAAATGTTTCTTAAGACTACGCTTGAGTGTTCAATGGAAAAACCAAGTATCTATGGCTTGGAAGTCACAATAATGACAGTTGGCCAGCTTGATAACGTCGGCGTGACGATGTACAAAATGCACTGCTAACAAAATTAAGTTGGCAGACCTTTGAGCTAGTACTGTGTTTCCTGTTATCAATCATATTTATATGAGAGGGTTTCCAATGAATTCAGCATCATTTAGTCAAATCGTCAAAACCATACTGACACTGTTGTTCATAGCCACAAATCTGGTTCCAATCGCCTCTGCGCGACAGGACTTACCTGAGTTAACAGCGGAACTGAAACAGAAAGCTATGGAGTGTCGTGCTGCACGCAGCGACTGTTTGCAAGCGTGTAATTTTCCATCGCGGGAGCTTGAGCGTGGCAGGGAGGTAGCGGATGCCGATATTCAAGCCTGCCGGGACGCCCATGCCAAGCTCGTACCTCAAACAACACCTGAACCAACATGGACGCCTGAATATGCTTCGATTCCGGATGTGGTTGGCGTCTTACGCTTTGGATCCTCAGTTAATGCAAAAGGGCGTGATGACTGGAAGCGTTACTGCCGCTCAGCCGCTATAGTCGGTGACGGTGCGCCGTTGAATATACCTAAAGGCGCCACCGTGAAGGTGTCAGGGATTCGCTATGTGACCAATCCTATTAATACCTTTGACTGGAGTAAGAACGCCTGCCGTGCAGATAGTGTTGAGGTTCTCAAAACACCTTAATTATTGTGGAGCTTGATACAACGGTGATGAGACATAATCAGTTGAAGTGTTGCCTTTGCCAGAAGCTAGGTGAGCAAGATGACCGCAGGGATTGAAGGATATGAGAGACATATCTCTCGCTTTATTGAAACCAGCCAAGCTTTGGATTTTCAAATCGTATGCAGAGATTTTGTTGAGTATTTACCCTCTGAAAAAAGTCATGTGCTGGATGTGGGGGCTGGCGCTGGCCAAAATGCAGCAGCATTAGATGAGCTAGGGTTTCATGTTACAGCCATAGAACCCATGCAGGAGTTCAGAATTGCCGCCCAGAATTTTTACAAAGCGTCATCTGTAAAATGGTTGGCTGGTAGCCTCCCTCATTTATCAATTCTGGATTCAGCGGATGCTCATAAATTTGAATTCGTTTTAATAGAAGGCGTTTGGCATCACCTAAACGACAAGGAAAGAGAGCAAGCCGCTGCCAGAATTTCTAGCATCGTAAAGCGAAACGGGAAATGCGCTATCTCATTGAGAAACGGTCCTGCCGGGATGGGAACACGTATGTTTCCTACTGATCCCATGCAGACTAGCGAGCTATTTAAAAAATACGGTTTTGATTGTATTTTTATGGCAAAAAATCAAGATAGCATTCTACCTAATAAGGAGAATGTAAAATGGTCACGCATCGTTTTACAAAAGCAATAGATAGATGCCTAACGAGTGAGTGTTATTGACTCGCTCGACAGAGGCTTTTTCTACGCTTTTATTAACTCTCAAATGCAGGCGTGACGATATTAATCTCCTGACCCTAACTATTCTGTATTAGAGAGTGGTTTGTCTTTAAACATCGATCCCCCCAATAACTTTGCCGCTACGGTGGCGTCGGTGGTTGAGGCATAATCGGTGCCTTTTCGGCATCTTTCTGTTTTTTATCGTCAGGATCGTCTGGTTGATATGTTCCTTCTGAGGGCTTTGGCGCCTCAGGCGTTTCTTCTGCTTCTTTTTCTTCTTCATCTGATAGCTTCATCGAAGCAGCGATAAGACTTGAAAAGTTTGTTGTGTTTTCGGTGTTTATATTTTGTAGTGTCATTGTATTGTTTCCTTGAATTAGTTAAAGAAGACTTCTCGCTATTACAAGAGTGAAACGACTTATTTGATAACGTTAAGTTGAGTAGGGTGAGAACCACTAATGGATGATATTGCGGTAGATATACATTATTTTTGAAGAGTGTTCTTCACTACCTATGAACTTTTACCCTAGCAAAATAGGTCACCTAACACAATTAACTGGGTTTCCCATTAACAGATGCACGCTTTATTCAGAGTGAGATAAACAGAGTGATGGCAGCGGTGGCTTCTGTTTACATACGGGTATAAGATGAACTTACCCAAACAAAATACTGGGGGAGTGAATGTGAAACGTAAAACATGCGTTTGTACTAGAAAAGCTGTGTAGGTCGTCAGATGTGCCAGAACGAGTCAGACCAGCCAGTTTACGTTGAAAGCGTTTTAGAACAGAAACTTAAACTGCTTTTTACGGCGAGCATTTTTTCCATTGCGATTAATGCCTTGCTAGGTTTGATACTGATTATTGTTCAACACCCAGTGATACCTTTATCGACTGCCTTAAGCTGGTACGGTGTATTGGCGATTGTTTTGATCTCACGATGTATTTTGTTGGTGTGCTGGCAAAGAGATCTCAACAAAGCAGAACTTAATCAGACTCGATGGCTACAGTACTTTCGTTTCAGTGTTTTGATATCGGGCATCATCTGGGGAATAGGTGGTGTCATCCTGATGCCTCAAGACAATATTGCCTATCAGGCATTTTTGTCATTTACCATTGGCGGGATAGCTTCGGGTGGTATGGCTTCACTCTCGGTGGACCGAAGATCGGTCGTGGCTTTTGTTCTTCCCACCATGTTTCCACATATTCTGATACTTTTTCTGCAAGGAGAACCGATAACATATGGTATGAGCGCCATGCTGGTGCTGTTTGTATTGTTTGTTTTTCTGGCGGCTAAAAAATCAGGCGAAACCTTCCTGGAAAATGCAAAGCTACGTATCAAAGCATTAGAAAGCGAATC
>NZ_DIAC01000087.1:0-621 GCF_002414625.1 Methylophaga sp. UBA5088
AAATCCAACATAGATTGTAACTCTTCAGCCCGGAACGCATGACCTTCAGCAGTACCCTGTAATTCGATATAAGCACCGGCGTCATTCATCACTACATTCATATCAGTTTCAGCAGATGAGTCTTCATCATAGTCCAGATCTAAGACTGGTGTGCCGTTATAAATGCCAACAGAGATGGATGCGACCTGACCATGCAGGGGACTGGATTTTAACTTTTTAGTTTTGATTAAATGACTGATGGCATCATGCAGAGCGACATAAGCACCAGTAATAGACGCGGTACGAGTACCGCCATCAGCTTGAATCACATCACAATCAATAGTGATACTACGTTCGCCTAATGATTTGAGGTCAATTGCGGCACGTAATGAGCGACCGATAAGACGCTGAATTTCCATCGTGCGACCGCCTTGTTTACCCCTGGCCGCTTCACGTTGCATACGGCTGCCAGTAGAGCGTGGAAGCATGCCATATTCAGCCGTGACCCAACCTTCACCTGAGCCACGTAAAAATTGTGGAATACGTTCTTCAACGGTGGCTGTACAAAGTACTTTGGTGTCACCAAATTCTACCAGTACGGAGCCTTCAGCATGTTTGGTGTAGTTACGGGTGATATTAACT
>NZ_DIAC01000087.1:756-11624 GCF_002414625.1 Methylophaga sp. UBA5088
GGCTTGACGACCACTTGGACGCATATTCGCTTTTCCTCAGTCAAATTCAATCTATTATACCTGCCATAAATCACCGCCGCAGATGCTTTTTGTTACCTGTTTTCGGTAAGATGTCAGATTAACTCAGAAATAGGACATGATTGTGACACGAAGTATGACCGCCTTTGCCCGCCATGAGGAGCAAACAGAGCTTGGCAGCTTGAGCTGGGAAATTCGCTCAGTAAATCATCGTTATCTAGAAGTCTCTTTCCGTTTAGAAGAAAGTTTTCGCCCATTTGAAATGGCAATGCGCAAACTTATCAGCGACACACTAAGTCGTGGAAAGGTTGAAGTAGCACTTCGTTACCGTGCACCAGAGCAAACGCAGAGTGCATTGCAAATGAATGTCGACTTAGCCAAAGCCGTCATGGAGAACTATCAACAGCTTGCCTCGTTTACAGACAGTGCCGCGCCCATTGATATCTTGCGTGTAATGCAATGGCCTGGTGTCATTCAAACAGAAAGCCTGGATCAGGATGCGTTACAAGCCACGGTGCTCGAGTCATTAAAACATGCCCTGGCTGACCTGGTAGCGACAAGGGAACGTGAAGGTGCAGCTCTGGAGCAAATGATTATTCAGCGTTGTGAGCAAATAAATGATATTGCAGAACAAACGAAAACACGTTTACCAGAAATTCTTGCCAGTCACCGTCAAAAATTATCAGACCGGATTGCTGAGCTTGAAGTGAATCTTGAGCCGGAACGCCTTGAACAGGAAATGGTGCTGTTAGCACAAAAAGCGGATGTCGCTGAAGAAATCGATCGCTTACAGAATCATGTGAATGAAGTGAAACATACTCTAAAGCGCGATGAACCTATTGGCCGTCGACTGGATTTTCTGATGCAGGAATTGAATCGTGAAGCCAATACCCTGGGCTCTAAATCGATTGATACCGATACCACACGTTACTCGGTGGATCTAAAAGTATTAATCGAACAAATGCGTGAGCAGATTCAGAATATTGAGTGAGAAATAACTTTTCATTCAGACAAAAAAAAACGCGGCTTTTGGCCGCGTTTTTTTGAGCTTTGACGACAAATTTACTTAATCGTTGATTGTTTTCTACGCAAACCAACCAAACCAAGTAATGCTGGAGCAAACAGCCATAACGCCGCAGGTACTGGCACTGCAGAAATAGGGGCTGTATTAAACAGGGCAATATGAGAAATGCCTTGTTGAATAAACGTTTTAAAGTAAAGTTCAGAAATGGCTTCGCTGAACAGAGCTACTAGGGTTGTATTTCCAGACTTGATCATAATGCCTTCAAAAGTCAGACCCAGTGACGTTGTATTCACATAACCCGTCGAGAAGACATCAGATGTGAAAAAGTCTGTATTTTCTGTTGCCACAGGGTATGAACCCGTGCTGTAAAAATCCAGTACATCGTAACCGACCAGTTCAGCATACTTACCAGAAGCGGCAGCAGCATCAAAAGTGGTATTGAGCTGATCTTGTTTCACAGCGTTCGTTGTCGCTTTGGGATCTAGCTGATAAGCATAATCAGGGCCGGTACCAGCTGAGAAGCTTCCATCTGTACTCACGTATTGATAAGCCCCGGCGAAATGCTGGATGGTGCTTTCTTTTTTATTCTTGGTTGCATATATCACTTCATCGCTTAAATGTGCAGCCGATGCTGAACTAGAGATGAACAGTGATAAGACCACACTGGCAAAAATCTTTAATGTTTTCATTGTCCTATCCTAGTGTGAGGAAGTTGTTAATCGCGGGCTCATTGATCTCGAAGAGATATGTAACTCCAATGCAATTTCAACTCTGTTTTTCATTCTTAGGTGTAATTATATGCCTAGATGCAGTTATTTGTATTGTACTTTAGTACTATTGCCTGTAATTAAGTTGTTCACAATATTATTCTGGAATTCTAATTGAAAGTGAACTATTCCATTAAACAAAATGATTTAGCCAAATTAACCACAGAATTATATCTAACTCGCATTCATCAGGATTGATACTGCATGGTGAAACGGAGGGCTTTTTGTCATAATTACCCAACTATTCCTTACAGCGTTCGAAATATGATGGGTAATCTTTTTATAGTGGCTGCACCGTCGGGTGCAGGCAAAACGAGTTTAGTGAATGCACTTATCTCACAACATGCGGAAATTAAACTATCCGTTTCACACACGACTCGTCCGCCTAGAGAGGGCGAAGTCAATGGTAAAGATTACCATTTTGTCGATCAGCAAACGTTTTCAGCGATGCGAAATGCCGGGAAATTTCTGGAATCAGCAACGGTGTTTGATAATAGCTACGGCACCTCATCTGATACAGTTAAGTCGTTATTAGCTGACGGCTTTGATGTCATCTTGGAAATTGACTGGCAAGGAGCGCAACAGGTCAGAAACAATTTCCCGCAGGCAATAGGCATTTTTATTCTGCCGCCATCAAAAGCAACGCTGGAACAACGCTTACGCAATCGAGGTCAGGATAATGAGGATGTCATTGCTAGGCGTATGCGGGATGCAGAGAATGAAATTTCGCACTATGTTGAATTTGACTACATAATCGTTAACGATGATTTTGAGCAGGCATTAACGAGTTTGTCATCAATCATCGTGGCACAGCGTCATTCCTTAGCTATTCAGAAAAATAGTCAAGCAGACTTAATCACTGAATTACTGGCTCAACGCTAAGATATTTCGTAAAATTGATTCTTTAAATTTTAACTGGGAAAAACCATGGCTCGTACTACTGTTGAAGATTGTTTAGAAAATGTTGATAACCGTTTCCAATTAGTCCTGGTTGCCTCAAAACGCGCACGCGAAATTGCCATGGGTGATGACGCTATGGTTAGCCTGGATAATGATAAACCTACCGTTTTAGCGTTACGTGAGATTGCTGCAGGTTTGGTTGGACGTGAAATCTTAGAAAAAACCAGTGCTCGTGAACATTCATCAGAAAGCATCGTTAGCGACGAAGAATTACAAACGGAAGAATAAACTACCGTGAGTGCCAAGCCATCCGTTGCCTCTGAACTGGACTATATCCAAGAGTCAGAACCCAAACTGACAATCGATGACTTGTGCTATGCGACGGCTAACTATCTCGAATCCGGTCAAGTTGATTCGATTCGACGGGCTTATCATTTTGCGGACCACGCACATGAGGGTCAGACTCGTCGAAGTGGTGAACGTTATATCACCCATCCACTAGCCGTCGCCCATGTTCTGGCCATGATGCATATGGATTATGAATGCATCATGGCCGGATTGCTTCATGATGTGATTGAAGACACCGCACTAACAAAAGCTGACCTGGCCGCCGAGTTTGGCGAAGAAGTGGGGGAGTTGGTTGAAGGTGTCACCAAATTAGCCAAAGCGGCTTTTGAAACCCAAAAGCATGCTCAAGCTGAAAACTTAAGAAAAATGCTACTGGCAATGTCACGTGATATTCGTGTCATCATCGTCAAGCTGGCCGACCGTCTCCACAATATGCGTACGCTGGGGCATTTGCGCCCTGAAAAACGCCGTCGTATCGCCAACGAAACGCTGGATATCTATGCACCGATAGCCCAACGTCTGGGTATGAATTTAATGCGTTGTGAACTCGAAGATCTAGGGTTCCACGTTCTGTATCCGATTCGTTATCGCGTACTTCAAGATGCTGTTCGGAAATCACGCGGTAACCGCAAAGAAATTGTCACGCAGATCACGGCATCTATCTTGAATCGGATGGAGCAGGAAGGCTTGAGTGCCGACATTCAGGGGCGTGAAAAAAACCTGTACAGCCTGTACAAAAAAATGGTCAGTAAACAACTGTCATTCTCTGAAGTGATGGATGTCTATGCTTTCCGTATTATCGTGGATGATGTTGACGCTTGTTACCGGATGCTGGGTGTGGTGCATAACTTGTACAAACCGGTACAAGGTAAATTCAAAGATTATATTGCGATTCCTAAAGCCAATGGTTACCAGTCCTTACATACCGTGTTGTTTGGTCCATATGGTGTACCGATTGAAGTGCAGATTCGGTCTCGTGATATGGACCATATGGCAGAAGCAGGTGTGGCTGCTCACTGGTTATACAAAACCGGTGAATCTGTCGGTAATAACCTAGCTCATCGTAAGGCGCGCCAGTGGCTGCAAGGGATTCTGGAAATGCAGAAAGGATCCGGCGACTCTATGGAGTTTCTGGAAAATCTGCGTATTGATCTATTCCCGGATGAAATTTACGTGTCTACGCCTAAGGGTGAGATTCTCACCTTACCAAGAGGTGCGACAGCGGTGGACTTTGCCTATGCCGTTCACAGTGATGTTGGTAACAATTGTGTCGCTGCCCGAGTTGGTCGTCATCTGGTGCCTTTGAGCAGTCAGCTGGAAACAGGTGAATCTGTGGAAATCATTACCTCACCGGCTTCACATCCAAATCCTGCTTGGCTCAACTTTGTTGTGACGGCCAAAGCACGAACCAATATTCGAAATTATTTACGACACTTGCAGACGGAAGAAGCCGTGCTGCTTGGTCGTCGCTTGTTAAATAAACATTTGACCGCGTTTTCCACCAATCTGGATGAGATCCCGGTTGAACGCTTTAATGAGCTCATCAATGAGTTTGAACTGAAACAGTTTGATGACTTGTTAGAGGATATTGGTTTAGGTAACCATTCTGCCTTGTTAATCGCACAGAAACTGGTGCATGAATCGACTCCGGATACAGAAGCACAAGCGCTGATGATCGCGGGCACAGAAGGCATGGTGGTCAGCTTTGCTCGTTGTTGCCATCCTATTCCTGGCGATCCTATTCATGGATATGTCAGTAGCGGTCGTGGCATTATCATCCATCAACGTGGCTGTAAAAATACCTCTAATCTCCGTGTGCAAAATGAGAAATGGCTCGACGTTGCCTGGTCGCCGGATGTATCGCGTGACTTCCCGGTCGACATCATGATTCATGTGAAAAACCAACGCGGTGTCCTTGCTACTATTGCGGCGGTGGTTTCTGAATCTGATTCGAATATTGATAATGTTGTCGTCGATGAACGCGATGGTGGTTATTCTGATTTACGTCTGACCATCGAAGTAGCTAACCGACAGCATTTAGCCCGTGTTATTCGCCGTTTACGTCGCCTCGACATGGTAGAAAGAATTACTCGTATTAATTAAAACCAGACTTTGATGGAGAAATGAATGTCTCGCGAAATTATTCATACAGCGGATGCCCCTGAAGCGATTGGCCCATACTCACAAGCTGTGAAAGTAGGTGACATCGTCTATCTTTCAGGCCAAATTCCGTTGGTGCCTGAAACCATGACGGTTATCGAAGGTGATTTCAATACACAAGTAAGACGTGTGTTTGACAACTTATCTGCGGTTGCGAAAGCGTCAGGTGGTAGCTTGCAGGACGTCGTGAAGTTAAATATTTATCTGACCGATTTAAGTTATTTCGGTGCGGTAAATGACATCATGACAGAATATTTTGAACAGCCTTATCCTGCTCGTGCAGCGATTGGTGTGGCTTCTTTACCTAAAGATGTGCCTGTGGAAATGGATGCAATTTTGCATCTGAATGCGTAATTATTAAATTTTAGGAGTTTAAGGTTGTGGTGGCGGATAATGGATTATCACAACCAGTCACTTCTTTAAAAGGCGTAGGCGGCAAAGTTGCCGAGCGCCTTCTCAAAATTGGGGTACAGCAGATCCAGGATCTGCTGTTCCACCTTCCTCTCAGATATCAGGACCGAACTCGGTTGATGCCTCTTGGGGCACTCAAATTACAACAAGAAGTGTTGGTGGAAGGCACTATCCAGATTTCACAAGTGAAGTTCGGTCGTCGTCGTTCACTGCTATGCCATATCTCAGATGGCACCGGATCTCTGATCCTGCGTTTCTTTCATTTTTCCAAAGCCCAGCAATTACAGTTAGAAAAAGGCCGAAAAATTCGCTGCTTTGGTGAAGTTCGTAACGGTCCTTCCAGTTTTGAAATGGTCCATCCTGAGTATCAGTTAATTGATTCGACCAACATTGTGCCAGTCGATTCAGAACTGACACCGGTTTATCCGACGACAGAAGGACTGCACCAGCTTTCTCTACGAAAGCTCATTAAACAAGCATTGAGCTTTCTGGAAAATGGATTAATGCCAGAACTGGTTATACCTGAAGCACGCTGTCATGATGTGGCTGAGTTCTCATTGACCGAGGCCTTAAAGTTTGTGCATCAACCGCCACCAGACGCGCCGGTTCAGCAACTGATTGACAGACAACACCCTGCGCAAAAAAGACTGGCTTATGAAGAATTACTGGCACAACAGCTGACGATGAAAAAATTGCGTCAGCAGACACAGCATCATCGTGCGCCTGAACTCAAGCCAGACCGCACTCAACGCGAAGCTTTATTGCGTCAGTTGCCATTCCCGTTAACGGCGGCCCAACAACGTGTGTTGACTGAAATAGAAGCGGATATGACAAAACCGTTTCCGATGCAGCGTCTGGTTCAGGGGGATGTCGGTTCGGGTAAAACCGTTGTGGCGGCACTGGCGGCCATTGAGGCTGTGAGTGCAGGTTCACAAGCCGTGATGATGGCGCCAACAGAATTGCTGGCAGAGCAACATTTCAAAACCTTCACACAATGGCTGACACCGTTGGGAATGACAGTTGGCTGGTGTGCCGGTAAGCAGACTGCAGCTGAACGGCGACAGGTTCTGGAGCAGCTCAAATCGGGCGAAATAAAAGTAGCCGTTGGCACTCATGCCTTGTTTCAGGATGAAGTCATATTTAATCATCTGGGACTGGTAATCATTGATGAGCAACATCGTTTTGGTGTGCATCAGCGTCTGGCCTTGCGCGATAAAGGTCGTGATGTGGATACCATGCCACACCAGTTAGTGATGACGGCAACACCGATTCCACGTACGTTGGCGATGACAGCATATGCTGATTTAAGTGTGTCTGTGATTGATGAGTTACCACCAGGCAGAACCCCGGTGACGACGGTTGTGGTCTCGGATAGTCGGCGTCAGGATGTGATTGAACGCGTTCATGCCGCCTGTCAGCAGCAGCGTCAGGTGTATTGGGTCTGTACTTTAATAGAAGAGTCTGAACATCTGCAGTGTCAGGCAGCAGAAGATACGGCAACCACTCTGCAGGATTGCTTACCAGATTTGAAAATCGGTCTGGTCCATGGCCGCATGAAATCAGCACAAAAAGAGCAGGTGATGGCGGCATTCAAATCTGCAGAACTCGATATGCTGGTGGCAACCACCGTTATTGAAGTGGGGGTAGACGTACCGAATGCCAGCTTAATGGTCATTGAAAATGCTGAACGGCTTGGGCTCGCTCAGCTTCATCAGCTACGTGGTCGAGTAGGACGAGGTCAGGTCGAGAGTCATTGTGTTTTGATGTACCATGCGCCACTGTCTGAAAATGGTCAGGCCAGATTGAAGTGTTTGCGTGAGAGTAATGACGGTTTTGTGATCGCGCAGCGTGATCTGGAAATTCGAGGGCCGGGTGAAGTGTTGGGCACGCGGCAGACAGGTCTGCCACAATTCAGGGTTGCCAACTTGCTCGAGGATCAGGAGCTGTTAGCGGTGATGGAACAGGCGGCAAATACGATGTTGAAGTTAGCACCAGAAAAAGCAGAAGCGCTGGTGACCCGTTGGTTTGCTCACAAACTTGATTTCGGTCATGTTTAATTTGTTGGATTTTAAATGAAGCATTGGACACACTGGCTGCCAGCCCGAAAACAATCATTACCTTATGATTTACGTGAGTGGTTGACAGATACGGGGTCACTTACCAAGCGACTGCAACATGTCAGTGAGCACGCGGTGAATGTCGAATTATTACACTACGACTGGCAGACCGCTTTGCCTGAAGAAAGTCTGTTTTTACAGCAACCTTTGCAACGTATTCAGTTGGGTCGTGAGGTATTGTTGTGTGATGGTGAGACGCCTGAAATCTATGCCAGAACAATTATTCCTCAATCCACCTATCAAGTCTTACCGTCTCGGTTCGATAACCTAGGTATAAAGCCATTGGGCCAAATATTATTTGATGAACCCTCCCTAAGCCGGAGTGATATTCAGGTGGCGCAACTCACACCGCAACATTGGTTGTATCAATTGGCTACAGAAACTTTGGATATTTGTCCTGATGTTTTATGGGCAAGACGATCATGTTTTTATTTGAAAGGTCAGCCCGTACTGGTGTGTGAAATATTTCTGCCTTCAGAAAAATGGAGTCATGTGTGAGAGAGGTTCAACGACGTGTTATGCCTTATATTCAGTTGATGCGACTGGATAGACCCATTGGCATATTGCTTTTGTTATGGCCAACGTTATCCGCTTTGTGGATTGCTGCAGAAGGCCTACCTGATATCACGGTGCTGGTGGTTTTTATCTTGGGCGTCATTTTAATGCGCTCTGCTGGCTGTGCGATCAATGATTTTGCCGACAGGGAAATTGATGGCAGTGTCTGGCGAACTCAGAACCGCCCTTTAGCAACAGGTGAGCTGACTGCCCGGCAAGCCATCTATGTTTTTATTGGTATGGCGTTGGTGGCGTTTATATTAGTATCGTTGCTGAACACGTTGACCATTTGGTTATCGTTGGGTGGTGTTTTCCTTGCCGCGACATACCCTTTCATGAAGCGTTATACCTATTTCCCTCAGATTTATTTAGGCATGGCATTCGGTTGGGCCATCCCAATGGCTTTTGCCGCACAGACTAATTCTGTGCCGGTGATGGCTTGGTTACTTTTCTTAGCCAATATTATCTGGACAACCATGTATGACACCTTTTACGCGATGGCAGACAGAGAGGATGATTTGCTGGCCGGGGTGAAATCCACAGCGGTATTATTTGGCGATGATGATCTGATTATCCAAGGCATGATGCAGGTGGCTTATATTTTTGTCATGGTGTTGATTGGTGTGCAGTTAGAGATGAGTTTTATCTTTTACTTAGGGCTGTGTGTTGCTGGGGGCTTATTTGCCTATCAACAATTTTTGGCAAAAGATCGACAGCCGCAGCGCTGTTTACAGGCTTTTTTAAATAATAACTGGGTTGGCTTAGCTATCTTTCTAAGTCTGGTCATTCATTACAGTATTTTGTCGGTGGGCAAATGAACGCAATAGCAGAAATCTCTTCTTCGAGTTTGCAGCAGCAAATCGATGCTTTGGCTGAGGCAATGGATGATCTCAACCCTATGTTAAAGAAAATGCGTTTACTCGCTTCCAATGCGGTCAGCGCAGCAGCAAGGGCAGGTTCTGAAGGTGATGCTTTTCGTGTACTAACTCAAGGTATTCAGGAGTTAGGGCTGGAAATCAAACATGAAATCGATCATTGCAAAGAGCTATTGCAGACACTTGCAGACACCGAGTCTGGTGTAGAAAAGAAAAGAGTATTATTTCAGATTAAAACCACATTAGAAGAGTTACCTGCGGCCGTCGCTAAAGGTGATTATCTGGCGATTTATTGTTCTGTAGAAGCCGCACATGCCGAAACGCATGCGACCCGGTTTAACTCGGTTGCCCAAATGTTGAAATCATTAATATCTGATCTCAGAGGAGAGATTTCAAAGCAGAAAACGCTTATAGACAATATGCTGGAACAAGCATAATTATTACTTACTATCGTTATTCATGGAGGAAAAACGATGCGATGGATCATGGTGTTTATCACCCTCATCATATCCGTGGTCTGTCATGCCACAACGGTTTACCAATCACAGAATGAGCAGGGACAGACGCTTTATTCTGACCAGCCATCTGCCAATGCGACTTTACTCTCGCTCAAATCCAGCCCATACCGTTATAGAGTTAAGCTCAAACGGGTGATTGATGGAGACACCATTGAGTTACAGTCTGGTCAGATTATTCGTTTACTGGGTATCAATACCCCTGAGATCCAGAGCCGTTACCATGACGCTGAAGCGGGTGGTGAACAGGCAAAACAATGGCTAATCAATACCCTAAGTCATGCCGATTTTTTCATTGAGTATGACCAGCAGCAACGCGATAAATATGATCGTGCTTTAGCCCATTGTTTTCTGCCTGATGGACAATATTTGAATGCCATGTTGATTGAAGAGGGGCTAGCGTCGCTGACACTGATTCCTCCTAATTTGCGATACAGCGATAAACTTATTGAAGCTCAAAGCAGGGCCGAACAAGCCAAAAAAGGGATATGGTCAATGTCTGACTATCAGGTAAAGCACGTGTCTGATTTAAAAACAGGCGTCAGCTATCGTGGTTGGCAACGTATCAGATTGAAACTTAAGGACATCAAGCAAGGTAAAAACAGGATATTCCTGCAGGCAAATAAACAGTTCAAACTCGCGATTAAAAAGAAAGACAGCGTTTATTTTGAGGACTGGAAACATTACCTGAATCGAACGGTTGAAGTGCGTGGCTGGGTGCATCGGCAGGGTAAACAGTTTTATATGAATGTCAGACACCCTTCAGCGATAATAACCCCATAAAATTTAACGTTTTGGCCAGTATTTTTGCATTTCCAGAAATACAAAAGAAGCCGACCAGGTAATCATGACTAAGCCAGTCAGTGATTCCAGTCCGGTTAAAAAACGGATATATCCTGTGGGTTCGATATCACCAAAACCCAGTGTGGTGTAGGTCGTGAAAGAAAAGTAACTACAGTCCAGCAGGCTGGAGTCAATATTGCCCATCAAATTGCCAAAGCCATCTGCATGCAACATCAGGTAATAGCCGATAGCAAACAGCCAAATTTCCACAATATGCGCCACCATGACCACCATCACCGCCAGTAAAACCCGGTAACGATGAATAATATGCAGTGAAGGAAGACGTTTCGCTAACTGGTAGAGGGTTTCGTAGTGGATCAAAATGGTGGTGACAA
>NZ_DIAC01000087.1:11753-15399 GCF_002414625.1 Methylophaga sp. UBA5088
CAAAATGGTGGTGACGAAAATAACTGTATTAATAGCAAAGGTGGTGAGTAACATTTAACGTGCCTGTTTGACTTGGTTTCGGCCCGATAACTTAGCGGCATAAACGGCTTGGTCAGCCGCCGCAACCAGCGATTTGGTGTCATGTATGTGGCTATGTTGAGCCAGCGTTGCGGTACCGATAGAAAGGGTGGCATGAATCATTTTGCCGGAAGGAATGGTGAAGTCTGTTTTTTCTACTCGATGACGAATTTGTTCGGCAATTAAGCCTGCATCTTCCGCGCTAGTGTCAGCGAGCAAAATAACAAATTCTTCTCCACCATAGCGAGCGAGCACATCGCTATTACGCAAACGATCATTTAACAGTTGTGATACTTGCTTGAGAACAGCGTCTCCCGCTTGGTGACCATAGTGATCATTGATGCGTTTAAAAAAATCCAGATCAATAAACAGGCAGGATAGTGGGCTATTGATACGCTTGGCCCGACTGACTTCTTCACTGACACGTTGATCAAAAAAACGGCGGTTGTTAATGCCGGTTAATGGGTCACGTAAACCGACTAATTTAATGTGTTCATGTAAACGTGCGTTTTCCAGACAAGCTGACATCACTGCTGCCAAGTGTTCCAGAAACTGCGTGCCAATATTGCTTTCAAAGCGATTCGGATTACGGCTGCCCAAATTAAGACTACCGATTAATACGTTATGTCTGATTAACGGCAGTAAGGCAATTGAGCCAAGTTCGGCTTGGTCTGGAAATAAGAAAGCATGTTGATGTGGTGAATAACGGATAAGGCGAGTTTTACGTAGCGGGCTGAAATACTGATTTAACAAATGGGCCGATTCAGTAAATATCAGTTTATCGAGCCACGAGGATTTGACGGGCTGCGCTTCAACCAAGCGCTGAAATTCATATTCAGGATCGTGTAACAGCAATGTGACATCAGTCAGCTGAAAACGCTCTTTATGCTCTTCAAGCACAATCCCCAGTAGTTCGTGAAGATTGTTACTAGCAAGCAATGCCAGTTCATATTCCTGGAAATTGGTTTGTTTTCGCTCATTGCTTTTAGCGATGCGAAGTAGTTCGTCCAAACGTGCTTGTAAGGTGGCGATATCTTGCATCCAAACGCCTTATGAGCCTAAGTGTGATTTAGTGAATATTAATAATGGCTTATTGCACGTGCAATTGTCCATACTTCTATGATTTTTACACCTGATCGCTTTAATTCACGTGCTGCTTCATGTGTTGTCGCACCGGACGTCATGACATCGTCAATAATGGCCACATGTTCAGGCAGGAACTCTGACGAATACTGAAAAGCGTGTCGCATGTTTTTATGTCGCTGTTTCGCATTGAGTTGGGTCTGGTTGGCGGTTTTTTTGATACGCTTCAGTAACTCTGGTTGGCAGGAAATATTCAATAATGCAGCCAGTTTTTCCGCAAATAATAAAGACTGGTTATACCCACGTTGACGAAGACGACTGGGGTGAAGAGGTATGGGAATCAATACTTCCGGAAGTGAATTCAGTGAATGCTGTTTTATAAATTCTCGTGCACAGAGATCAGCAATCTGAACTTGCCGATGATACTTCAGGGCAGACATCATTCTGGGAACGGCTTGCTCGTAACGATACAGGCTGAGACTGATGTCTTGTATCGGCGGCTTTTTCAGACATTGTCCGCAAATATGTCCAGATGCCAATGGTATGGCGCAACGAAGACAATGTTGTTTAATAAGCGGTAATTCATTGATGCAACCCTGACAAAGGGCATGTTCTTCTGTCGGCAGTCCACAGAGTAAACACGGAATTGGAAATACTTTCCTGTATAATTGTCGGAATTGTTGTGTCAGTGAGAGCAGATTTGCCATGACATGACCTAATTTAATCCTTTAAATCAGTAAAGAGTCATCATGCCTGAGAATGTAGCAGAAACCCAAGCAACAATCCGCAACGACTGGAGCCAGCAAGAGGTTGAAGCCTTATTTGCTATGCCCTTTAACGACCTGATGTTTAAAGCACAAACCGTTCATCGTGCTAACTTTGATGCCAATGCGGTGCAGATTAGTACCTTATTAAGTATTAAAACCGGTGGTTGTGCCGAGGACTGTGGTTATTGCCCGCAAAGTGCACACCATGAATCAGCCGTCAAAGCAGAACCTTTGATGCCGCTTGATGAAGTCATGAAATCAGCCAATGAAGCGAAAGAGGCTGGTGCTAATCGTTTTTGTATGGGCGCAGCCTGGCGTAGCCTGAAAGACCGTGATCTGGAACGCGTTGCAGAAATGGTTGAAGGCGTGAAGAGCTTAGGTTTGGAAACTTGCGTCACACTGGGTATGCTTGAAGAGCATCAAGCCAAGCGTTTAAAAGATGCTGGTCTGGATTACTACAATCACAACTTGGATACATCACCTGAATTTTACGGTGAAATTATTACTACCCGCACCTATGAAGATCGTCTGAATACCTTAAGTCATGTTCGTGATGCCGGTATTAATGTATGTAGCGGCGGTATTGTGGGCATGGGCGAAGGTCGCAATGACCGTGCTGGTTTATTAATCAGCCTGGCAAATCTGCCAACACAACCACAAAGCGTGCCGATCAATTTATTAGTACAAGTTGAAGGTACACCATTAGATGGTGTGGACAACCTGGATCCAATCGAGTTTGTTCGTACCATTGCTGTTGCCCGTATCATGATGCCGAAATCATTTGTGCGTTTATCAGCAGGTCGTGAGCATATGACCGATGAGTTACAAGCCATGTGTTTCCTGGCTGGTGCTAACTCGATTTTCTATGGTGAAAAACTGTTAACCACTGACAACCCTGATACCAACCATGATCAGCAATTGTTTAAACGTTTAGGTATCACACCTTGGGTTGGTGAAGAAAAAACAGAAGAACGCAGCTGTTCTTCAGCAGCCTAACGTCTCCAGTTTCGAGTGGCCAAACTCCCTTGGCATAATGAACTGACCGCCGCTTTAGCTGAACGCAAAGCGGCTGGGCGTTATCGACAAAATCGTCTTAGAGTCGGTGAGCAAGGTGTGCATATTCATCTTGGTGATAAAACTATTTTGTCATTTTGCAGCAATGATTATCTTGGTCTTGCTGCCCATCCTGATATTAAACAAGCGTTCAAAGAAGCAGTTGATAAGGAAGGTGTCGGTAGTGGCGCCGCCCATTTGTTGACCGGTCATAGTTATTACCATCAGGCATTAGAAGAAAAACTGGCGGATTTTACGGGTCAACAACGCGTATTACTATTTTCCACTGGTTATATGGCCAATCTTGGCGTGATTGATGGACTGCTTACTCGTGGCGATGCCGTGATTCAGGACAAATGGAATCATGCTTCTCTACTGGACGGTGGCCGTCTGACTGATGCCGACCAGTTACGTTACCCACACGCTGATATGGGGCTATTACATAAACGCTTACATAATGCCGCTACAGCAAAACATCGGCTGATAGTGAGTGATGGTGTATTCAGTATGGATGGTGATATCGCCTCCTTACCTGAAATTATGGCCTTATCTGAACAACATCATGCAGCCGTTCTGATTGATGATGCTCATGGTTTTGGTGTGATTGGTGAAGGTGGTCGCGGCACGGTTTCTCACTTCCAAATCACACCTAATAAGGCGCCGAC
>NZ_DIAC01000087.1:15499-16752 GCF_002414625.1 Methylophaga sp. UBA5088
GCTGCTGATGAGCTGGTCATCGAAACCTTAATTCAGCAAGCACGTAGCTATGTGTATACCACGGCACAGCCGCCGGCGATTGCCGCGGCAACACTAGCCAGTCTGGAGCTGGTGGAAACTGAACAGTGGCGACGTGACAAACTTCAGCAATTAATTCAGCAATTCAGACAAGGTGCTGAACAACTCGGTCTGGAGCTGATGTCTTCAGAAACCCCAATACAACCCGTCATAATCGGTGAAGATAAAAAGGCGCTGGAAATCGGGGCGAAATTAGAAGAGCAAGGCATTCTGGTCGGTGTTATTCGTCCACCGACAGTGCCAAAAAATACCGCCAGATTGAGAATTACCTTCTCTGCTGCCCATACAGAACAGGATGTAGACAGACTGCTTGTTGCTTTGGAGCAGGCGTATGCACATTAACAGCATAGGTCATGGACCAGACTTAGTATTGGTTCACGGCTGGAGTATGCATAGCGGTGTCTGGTCGCCCTTGCTTGAATTATTTTCCGAGCACTTTTGCTGTCATCTGGTCGATTTACCCGGACATGGTCAAAGTGACTGGCACGAAGGTGATTTTGAATTAAGCACTTTATTAGCCAAGCTAGCAGAAGCTTTACCAGAAAAGGCCATTTGGCTGGGTTGGTCATTAGGCGGACAAGTGTCATTAGCCATGGCTAAACATTATCCTGATAAAGTAAAAAAACTGATTTTGCTGGCAAGTAATCCACGCTTTGTGCAAACAGATGATTGGCCTTGTGCGATGCCACAAGAAGTTTTTGAAACCTTTTCAGCCAGCTTAGCTGATGATCAACAACAGACCTTGCAGCGGTTTATTATGCTGCAAGCAAAAGGTGCGAATCAGCCCCGGCAAGTGATTAAACAATTAAGTGAGCAACTGGCTCAACAGCATGAACCAAAACCAGAGGCATTACAGGCAGGCTTAAAGTGTCTGGCTGAGTGGGATTTACGAGATGCGCTTGCCACTGTAAATTGCCCCACACAAATGATTTTGGCAGAGAATGATCATCTTATTCCAGTTTCATTAGTGGAAGATGTACAGAAGTTGCAGCCAAAACTGCGCATTGATGTGATGCCGGGATTAGGCCACGCGCCTTTTATTTCACAGCCTCAGCAATGCCAATTAGTGATAGAACAATTTATCCATGAGTGAATATCGTCCCGATAAGAAAAGAGTGGCACAGTCCTTTTCTGCCGCCGCCGAGCATTACGATGATGTGGCTGTGTTACAAAGA
>NZ_DIAC01000087.1:16898-17570 GCF_002414625.1 Methylophaga sp. UBA5088
ATGATGTGGCTGTGTTACAAAGACAAACAGCCGATGAATTATTAGAACGCCTGTCATATATCACTATTGAACCTCAGACGATAGTAGATTTAGGGGCGGGGACCGGACGTAACTTAGCGTTATTGCAAAAGCGCTATCCTCATGCACAGTTAGTGGCTGTCGATATTGCACCGCAAATGTTAAAGCAAGCCGAAAAGCGTTATCGGCATGATCAAGGTATTAAACGCTGGTTACCGAAACAGAAACGTTTACAGGTGTTGGCGGGTGATGCCGAAGCTATCCCGTTAGCAGATAACAGCGTCGACCTTATTTATGCCAACCTGGCATTACAGTGGTGTGATCCTAAACGTTGTTTCAGTGAAATCTTTCGGGTGCTAAAACCACAAGGACTATTGATGTTTACCAGCTTGGGGCCAGATACCCTGACGGAGCTACGTCAGGCTTGGGCTGAAGTCGATACCTATCCACATGTGAATTTATTTTACGATATGCATGATGTCGGCGATGCCATGACAGCTAGCGGCTTAGCTGATTGTGTACTCGATATGGAACCTTACACATTAAGCTACAACGATGCGATGAGCGTGATGCGCGATCTAAAAATTCTTGGCGCACGTAATGTGAATGAAGGTCGCCGTCGAGGCCTGACAGGAAAGCAACTGATGCAAAAAG
>NZ_DIAC01000087.1:17642-18374 GCF_002414625.1 Methylophaga sp. UBA5088
GAAAGCAACTGATGCAAAAAGTGGTTTCAGCCTATGAAACATTTCGCCAAGCTGAGGGTTTACCTGCCAGCTATGAAGTCATTTTTGGCCATGCGTGGAAATTAGCTCAATCAGGCCAATGCCGAACGGATGACGACAGTGTTTATATTCCGATCAGTGAGATCAAACGATTATGACCAGCACACATTTTTTTATAACAGGTACAGATACTGAAGTAGGGAAGACCTTCATCAGTGTGGGCTTGGTATCTCTACTGCAACAACAAGGCTATAAAACAGTTGGCATGAAGCCGATTGCCAGCGGTTGTGAATGGTTAGATGGGCAGTGGAAAAATGAGGATGCACTCGCATTAATCAAACAAAGCCAGACAGATTTAGCTTATTCACTGATCAATCCTTATGCCTTTGAACCCGCTATTGCCCCGCATATTGCGGCGGAGCGAGAAGGAGTAACACTCTCTCTTGCTAAGATTAAACAAAGCTATGAATTGATCGCTGAACAGGCAGAGGCAGTCATTGTGGAGGGGGCGGGAGGCTGGTATGTACCACTAAACGCAGAAAGGACCATGGCCGATCTTGCTGTTGAACTTCAATTGCCAGTGATCTTGGTGGTGGCAATTAAACTCGGTTGTATTAATCATGCCTTATTGACCGTGGCAGCTATTGAACAACAAGGTCTCAAACTGGCTGGCTGGGTGGCGAATCATGTGGCTGAACAATCAGAATCAACTGA
>NZ_DIAC01000087.1:18514-19461 GCF_002414625.1 Methylophaga sp. UBA5088
AAGCCGAATTGATGCCCCCTGCTTGGGCGTGGTCCCTCATCTTAACAACCATCAGTCGGCAGCCAGTTTCCTGCGACTACCTGAATAAAATCATTAAACTACTTTATAAAATCCCCTTCCCAAAATAAGTGATTTCAGGCACTATTTTTCACTGTTAGTTCAAAAATATGGCCTCATAATTCAAAATCAGTAAATCAATATTCATTAATAATCAAAATGTTATGTTTTTTTAAAATGAATTATAAGGCCACCTGTTTAATATTTATTATGAGACCAGTGGCCTTATAAAAGGCACTGTTAGACAAAGGAGCAGAGATGACGGAAGTGATCGCAGACTGGTTCGACACCGAGCGGATAATTCGTGCTGCTGAAACCGAGGATGAAATTGGCACGGTTCTTCGCATGCACCTTGCGATCGACCAGCTACTTGAATTCTATCTCTCCCGTCAGATAACACCAGACCTTAAGCCATATGTAAAAATGCCGCCTAACACTGGGCAGAAACTGGCATTTGCAGCAGCGTTTGGAATGCCTATTCCCTTTGTCAGAGCAATGCATGAAGTCAATGGAATCCGAAACAAGTTGGCGCATAAAGTCAAATCGCTCACGGACGACATAGTTGCCCAGCTTGCTCGACAGGTTGACAGCATAAAAGAAATTGATGAATCTTTTACACCGCTTGCTAAACGATATATAGAACTACCAATCGCGCGGCCCGGTGAAAGAATTACCTTCGGATCTGGCGACGTTAGGTTGGATTTTCTGATTTCGACGTTTGCACTCATGGTGGCAGCGTCAAAATGGTTCGCTACAGAGCTTGACGCACCCAATGCCTAAAAAAGACTGTTAAATGTATCAAAGAGGTGACTTTGTGGGCTATCAGGACACGCTCAATATTAAAGATAAAGACTTGCAAATCAATAGGGTCAGAGTCTGAGCTATCCCCA
>NZ_DIAC01000032.1:0-1033 GCF_002414625.1 Methylophaga sp. UBA5088
GCGCCAGCACTGGGGATTGGTAATGCTATTGGGTCAAACATCACTAATATCGGTCTAGTGCTGGCTATTACCCTGCTCATTGCCCCACTCACCGTCCACTCAGATACGTTAAAACGTGAATTTCCGGTATTACTGTTTGTCATGGTGTTGTCGCTATTGTTATTACTAGACAATGATCTCAGCCGGGGCGATGGCATTATTCTGTTTAGTGGCTTTATGCTGACCTTAGCTGGGATGGCTTGGTTAGCAATCAAAGGTAGCAATAAGCAAGACCCCATGGAAGCGGAATTTGAAGCAGAATACGGCAGCGCCAAAATGACCGCCAAACAGGCAACGTTCTATTTTGTCATTGGCCTTTTCTCTTTACTGATTGGCTCGAAATCACTCGTTTGGGGTGCAACGGGCATTGCTCACCTGCTTGGTGTGAGTGACTTGATTATAGGACTGACGATTGTAGCTATAGGTACCAGCCTCCCTGAACTTGCTGCTTCTGTGATATCTGCATTAAAAAATGAACACGATATTGCGGTCGGTAATATTCTTGGATCGAATATTTTTAATATTCTTGCCGTGTTAGCCATGCCTGGACTGATTGCACCTTCGCACATTGATCCGATGTTACTGTACAGGGATCTTCCATTCATGATTGGTTTGTCTGTAGGCTTATACTTATTTGCTCGCTACAGTGCGAATGGACGCATAGGCCGCGTTGCTGGTTTATTGATGCTATTTGTCTACGTTTCCTACAACGGATTACTTGTTTATCAAAATACGCCTGGACTCAGTTAATTGTGATTGATAAAGCCAAACTCAGCGCGCTCGCCCACGCTGTCATTGACACAGAAATCGAAGCCGTTAAAGCGCTTCACGAGCGTATTAATGATGACTTTATGCAGGGCTGTGAGTTTATGCTGCATTGTCAGGGACGCGTTGTAGTCATTGGTATGGGAAAATCAGGTCATATTGGCAGTAAACTCGCTGCCACATTAGCAAGTACAGGAACACCGGCTTTTTTTGTTCATCCCGGAGAAGC
>NZ_DIAC01000032.1:1163-12573 GCF_002414625.1 Methylophaga sp. UBA5088
GGTGACCTGGGCATGATCACTGATAAAGATGTAGTGCTAGCCTTATCCAACTCAGGTGAGACCAGTGAGATACTGACTATCTTACCTTTGATAAAACGCCTCGGCATTCCATTCATTGCCATGACGGGCCGACCGGAATCGACATTAGCGACGTGTGCAACTGCACATATCGATGTCAGTGTCGCTAATGAAGCCTGTCCACTTGGTCTCGCTCCCACCTCAAGTACTACAGCAGCATTAGTCATGGGTGACGCGCTGGCCGTCGCCTTACTCGAAACACGGGGTTTTACTGCAGAAGACTTTGCTCGCTCACATCCAGGGGGGCTGTTAGGTCGCCGTCTGTTACTTCGAGTCTCTGACATTATGCATACAGGCGATGCCATTCCG
Source organism: Methylophaga sp. UBA5088 (assembly GCF_002414625.1). NCBI lineage: Bacteria > Pseudomonadati > Pseudomonadota > Gammaproteobacteria > Thiotrichales > Piscirickettsiaceae > Methylophaga > Methylophaga sp. UBA5088. The sequence goes on from NZ_DIAC01000032.1 coordinate 1,551, forward strand.
ACCATTGATGAAGAAGCCTTGATTAGTCAGGCATTGATAGAAATGTCTAACAAAGGCTTGGGCATGACCGCAGTGGTCGATGATCAGTATCATATTTTAGGCGTATTTACTGATGGTGACTTACGCAGAGTGTTATCACAGGAAATTAACATTCATACTGAAAAACTGTCAGCCTTTATGACACGTGAATGTAAAACGGGGCGTGCTGACATGCTGGCGGCTGAAGCATTAGAATTAATGCAACGCTACAAAATAAATGCCTTACTGATAGAAAATGAACATCAACAGCTATGTGGTGCCATCAATATGCACGATCTACTTCGTGCCGGAGTGGTCTAAGAGAGAGTCATGCAGGATATTTTAGAAAAAGCAAAGAAAATTAAACTTGTCGTATTTGATGTTGACGGCGTTTTAACTAATGGTCAAATTATCATTGGTGATGATGGTGAAGAGTACAAGGCTTTTCACTCACGCGATGGTCACGGTATGAAGTTATTGCAATTTACCGGAGTTGAAATTGCCATTATCACTGGCCGGACCTCGCGCACGGTCGAACATCGCATGCAGAGTTTAGGTATCAAATATGTCTATCAGGGTCAGCGAGTCAAGCTACCCGTCTTTCAACAATTAATAAAAGAACTCAAATTATCACCAGAAGAATGCGCCTATGTCGGTGATGACTGGGTAGACTTATCCATCATGAGCCGTGTTGGATTAGCCATAGCCGTGCAAGACGCGGATCCTATTGTCAAAAAGCATGCTCACTTCATCACCACGTCAAATGGCGGTCATGGCGCTGCACGTGAAGTGTGTGAGCTAATTATGGAAGGACAGGGAAACCTGCAAGACCAAATTGAACGCCATTTTTAATCTCCCTCGATATCTACGTATATTACTGCCTCTGATAGCTATCTTAAGCATCTGGCTGCTCTTGTCTGATGATAGCAAACCAGTTGAACCTGAAAATAATCAGATTCATCGTAGCAGTGATTACGCAATGACAGACTTCACAATGACAATCATGGATATCAATGGCACACCAGCAAGGGTCATCAAAGGTAAAGAAATGGCCCACTACCCAGCTGATGACAGTACAGAAATCATTGATCCTATTGCAGAATTCCTCAAGCCAGGTAGAGATTCCTGGGTCATCACTTCAGATCACGGTCACACTCAAGGCGATAACACAACTATCCTGCTGACAGGAAATGTTATTATCACTAATGAAAATAACCCGGCATTTAAAATGCTGACTGATGAGCTCACGCTTGATACACAATATAACACTGCATATACCGACCATGCTGTCACGATTAAAACTCCGAACGGAGATACTGACTCAGTTGGCCTTCATGCAGATATGAATGATGAAACCATTAACCTGCATTCCAGGGTGAAAGGACAATACGATGCACCTGCTAACTAAATTATTAACGGTATGTTTGATGTTGCCAGCAATCAGTTGGGCCTTGCCGAGTGACCGTGAAAAACCGATTAATATTGAAGCTGACCATGCACAGATGGACGATCAGGAAGGCGTCACCCAATACAAGGGGGATGCGATTCTCACGCAGGGCACGTTAAAAATCACAGGTGATATCATCACTTTCCACTACGATGAAAATAAACAGCTCACCAAAGCTGTTTCTGTCGGTAAATTAGCTACATACGAACAAGTGCACAAACCCGGTGAGCCACCCGTTAAAGCGAAAGCTATTCGCATGGAATATTATGCCGACAAGCAAAAGATCTATCTGATAGGTGAAGGCCATGTCTGGCAAAATGGCGATGAGTTTATTGGTAATCGTATTGAATATGACATAGCCAGAAATGTAGTCAGTGCCAATTCTGCACCAGTCAATGTGGGCGGTGAAACGCATGACTCGGGCCGTATTCATATGATTATTCAGCCCATGACGCAGCAGAAAAAAGACAAACCAAGTCAAGCCAAACCTAAGAAAGCTGACGCGCCAAAAGCGGCAGTTAATGAGCCCAAACCCGCCGCTCAAACTGAAACAGCGACACCAACCACACCAAAACCTGCTGCAGAAGCACCATTACCTGCAAAAGAGTATCCAGAAGTCATCACCACAAGTCGTTTAAATGTACGAACTGGACCAGGAACTGGTTATCAGCGTCTAGGCACGCTTGATCAAAATCTTCGTGTGCTTGTGCTTACTCGCCAACAAGGCTGGGCACAAATCCGAGGAATGCTTAACGGCGAGACAGTTATTGGCTGGGTTAACGACTATTATTTACAAGCGATCGACGAGTAATGAGTATTCTTTCAGCGCATCAGCTTGCTAAGCAATATGGTGATAGGCAAGTCGTTAAAGATATTTCACTGGACGTAAACAGTGGAGAAATCGTTGGTCTATTAGGGCCAAATGGTGCAGGCAAAACCACCAGTTTTTACATGATTGTGGGTTTGGTACCGGTTGATCATGGTTATATTTATCTTGACCAGCAGGAACTGACTCATTACCCAATCCATGATCGTGCCAAACTGGGGATTGGATATTTGCCACAAGAAGCCTCAGTATTTCGCAAACTCAGTGTAGAAGATAATCTTTACGGCATTATCGAAACACGGACAGAACTGAACGATCTTTCCAAACAACAATTACTGGAACAACTGCTAAAAGATTTCCACATTGAACACATCCGTCATTCGAAAGGAATGGCATTATCAGGTGGAGAAAGAAGGCGCGTGGAGATTGCACGCGCTCTGGCAATGGATCCTCAGTTTATTCTGTTAGATGAACCTTTTGCAGGTGTTGATCCCATCTCTGTTCTCGACATTCAGGGCATTATTCAAGAGCTGGCCCAACGTGGTATTGGTGTATTGATCACGGATCATAATGTCAGAGAAACCCTGAAGGTATGCCAACGTGCTTATATCTTTAACGAAGGCGAAGTGATTGCGCGTGGAACCCCTGAAGATATTCTGAAAGATAAAAATGTATTAAGCGTCTATCTGGGCCGTGACTTCAGGATGTGACATTACTGGCGGCAGAGTCATCTGTTCAGTTAACATAGACACTGTTCTGATTTGGCTATGTCTATGAATGTAAGATGGTTTTTCATATTTTTTGTATTTTTCTTCAGCAGCACAGCGCATGCCGAAGAAAATTCAAAAAATACCGATCTTAAGCATGTCACCATAAAACTACACTGGCAACATCAGTTTCAGTTTGCGGGCATCTATGCCGCCAAAGAAAAAGGGTTTTATCGCCAGGCAGGATTAGATGTTGAGATTCTGACCGGTTTCAACCATCCCTATGATGAAGTTGAGAATGGAAATGTAGATTTTGGCATATCCGGCACCGGGATAGTCATGGAATATATGAAAGGTCGTCCCTTTGTAGCATTAGGCGCTACCTTTCAAAGCAGTCCATATGTGTGGTTGGTCAAAGCTGACTCCGGCATTTATTCTGCAGCAGATTTTGTAGGTAGGACAATCAACCGGCAATCTGAGGCTGATGATTTAACGGCCATTTTTCTACAACAGCATGTTGATACGTCAAAGATTAATTTTGTTCCCCCCAGCAAAAATAATCTCAATGATTTGATCAGTGGTCGCATTGATGGCGTCACAGCCTATATTTCGAATGAACCCTTCTACATGCAAGAGCAAAATGAGCCGTATAGAGTAATCTCCCCCAGAGACTACGGCATCAATTTTTATAGTGACATTCTCTTTACAACGCAAAGCTATATTCAAAATAATCCAGAGTTGGTGGATGCTTTTCGAAAAGCAACCTATCAAGGATGGACATACACGGCAGAACATACCGACGAAATTATTGATCTCGTATTAGAAAAATATAATACGCAACGTAAAACACCTGCACACGTCAATTATGAAGCGGAACAATTATTAAAACTCAGTCTCTACCCTACCGTAGAATTTGGTCATGTCACCCTCAGTCGTTGGAAACAAATTGCTGAGACTTATAGTAAGTTAGGTATCAATGATCAGTCCCGAGATCTGGATGAGTTCATTTATACGGCACCTGATAGTGAGATCGTCCTGTTCAAGTGGTTAGTACTTATATTAAGCGGATTGAGTCTGACTATTATCTTTTTTTACCTGGTAAAACGTCACCATAACCGAATATTGACCAAGGAAATCCAGGAAAAAACAGAGTCGATAAAAAAAGAGTTAGCCAACCGCTCAGCGCTGGAAGCCAAGGCCAAACAAGAAAGCCTCAGACTAAAGACATTACTAGACACCACGATCGATAGCGTCATCACGATTGATGCCTATGGCGTTATAGTCAGCTTTAATAAAGCTTCAGCACAACTCTATGGTTATGCCCCAGAAGAGATAATAGGCCAAAACATTACTGAATTAATACCAGCCAGTTATCGTGATATGCATAAACTAGGTATGGCTCGCTTCCTATCAACAGAAGATAGTCACATTATCGGCAAACCTGTTCAACTAGAAGCTTTACATAAAAGTGGGAATCTGTTTCCAATCGAGCTGACCATCAGTCATTTTAAATGGGATGAAAAACACTTTTTTACTGGTATTGCACGCGATATTTCTAAACAAAAGGCAGAACAAAAGGCCTTGATTCAAGCCAAGCTCGAAGCGGAACGAGCTAATAAAGCGAAGTCTGAGTTTCTATCTGCCATGAGCCACGAACTTCGTACACCTTTAAACAGCATCCTGGGCTTTTCGCAACTCTTGCTTTCGGATAATGATCCCAGTCCTTCAGAACAACAACGACATCAAATCAAACAAATCATTGAAAGTGGCGAGCACTTACTTAACCTAATTAATGATGTGCTGGAATTATCTAAAATTGAATCGGGGAGCATCCAGTTATCAACTGAACATATTTCTATCAAAAGTATATTTGATGCGTGCCTGCCAATGCTGGAAACCATGGCAAAAAAATATGATGTGAAGATTACTGTCCCTGAACAAAATGATACGGTCGTGATTGCTGATGTAACCAAACTAAAACAGGTATTTATTAATCTGGTCAGTAATGCCATCAAATACAACAAGGCAGGTGGTCAGGTTATCGTCACAACACGCCTGCTGCCGCAAAACGGTTGTCTAAAAATGACCATAACCGATACAGGACATGGTATTTCCGCTGATAAACAAGCCCATGTATTTACTGCTTTTGAGCGACTGGGACAAGAGTATGCCAATATCGAAGGCAGTGGCGTAGGGTTGAATATTAGTAAACGACTGATTGAAGCAATGGGCGGTAAAATCGATTTCGCCAGCACTGAGGGGCAAGGCAGCAGCTTCTGGATTGAGCTGCCACTATCCACACAACAAACGGCATGGCATTCAGCTCAGCGTCCGTCTTCAGAAATGAGTGATAAGTCAACCCCAACCCGTCGAACAGACACGCAGATTGAAACCTCATCACGTCATGTACTTTATATTGAAGATAATCCGGCAAATATTCGTTTAATTGAAGTGTTTTTTTCACGCTATTCGAATGTTAGCTTTCATAGTTGTGCCACCGCAGAAGAGGGGCTGGCATTTATTGAGGAACGACGTCCAGATTTAATACTTATGGATATCAACCTTCCCGGCATGTCAGGAATAGAAGCGACCAAAACGATCAAAGCCTCAGATGAGATGAAGACCATACCGGTGATAGCTTTAACCGCAGCGGCAATGCAGGAAAATAAGGACGCCGCGGCAGGCATATTTACTGCTTATGTAACTAAACCGATTGATTTCGGCCAGTTAACACAATTACTGAAACCTTACCTCTGAGTTATTTTAACTCTGACTCAGGTGGGAAAAATAAGCGTGGCTCTACTCGTTCGTCATTAAGACTCACACCCAAATGTAAGTGTGGCCCAGTCACCCGGCCTGTGGCCCCCACAGTACCAATAATATCCCCCTGATTGACTGTCTGACCATCCTTTACGTCTATACGGTTTAAATGACAAAACATAGTGATCAGACCTTGACCATGATCAATAAAGACCGTATTGCCATTAAAAAAGTAATTGCCTGTCCCTCTGACAATACCTGACGCTGGTGCCTGAATAGGCGTGCCAGTTTTAGCAGCGATATCCATGCCGCTATGCGGCTTTCTTGGCTCACCATTAAAAACACGGCGGCGACCAAATAAACCACTTACACGTCCTTTCACAGGCCAGATAAAATTCACTGTTTCACTATCAGTGTCAGTCCATGCGGTTAATGCTTGTTGAATACGGCTTGATTCCTGATTAATTCGTTTCATATCCAACGAGTTGGGATTCACTTTCCGCTTATCTTTTACCGTAATGTACTGTGTCGGGTACTGTTTATCTTTAATCGAAAATAACTGCGTACTTTTTTCTTCACCACGTTTTACAACGATACGCAACGTTCCCGCTTTTGCTGATAATGGAACTCCAACAACTGCCTGCCAAAGACCATCTGCTTTCACCACCATGACAGGTTTGTCTTCAAAACGTACATCAGGTTTCGTTTCTTCGATACTACCAACAGGCAAAATGACGACCCCACCGGGAACAGCTGATTGCTCTGGAAGCTTTGCCAAGACATCTGAACAAATTAACAAGAGAAAAGACAATATCCAGCCATTAAATTTCATCAACGTTTTTCACCTCACAACTTAGCTGCCCTTGATGCAACCGTACTAAGACCTTATCACCTGGAGCAACGGCTGATGCCGAGGTGATTACTTCACCTGAATTCGCCCTACTGGTAATGCTGTAGCCCCTATCCAGTGTATTCAAGGGACTTACCGCTGCAAGCGTCCGCACCTGTTGTGCCAGAAATTGTCTTGCTTTATCGAGATGCTGACGCATTAAACGGTGGTGCTGTTTATTCAATGTATGTACCAGGTTTTGTTGTTCATGTAATCGAGACAGTGGCACCTGTCTCTGTAACCTGAACTGTAATGACAAAAATTGCTGATGCATGCTTTTTTGCTGAGTTCTGAACGCAGTTTGCAAACGATGAGACAAGCCCTCTAACATCGCGCGTTGCTTTTCGATCTGTGCTTTCGGATGTTTTAACCTGACCGATAAATAATCAAGTTTTTGCTGGCAATTCAGTATTTGTCGATGCCAGGCTGAATCCAATAGTCTTTTTTGTTGAGTAAGCCATTGTGTTTGTTGTCGTAAAAGCAATTCAGGCCGAGGAAGGGCGCGATGTAAATGTTGCAAATGTCGCTGTTCAGAAGTCAGACGCTGACGAATAATGTGTGTCATTTGCTGCTGATAGCGTTGAAAATTGAGCAAATACTGCTGGGCATCCGGCACTGCTAACTCAGCAGCGGCAGATGGTGTCGGAGCTCTGACATCAGCGACAAAATCACAAATCGTGAAATCAATCTCATGCCCGACGGCTGAGATAATGGGAAGTTCGCAGGCAAACAGAGTGCGTGCTAATTGCTCATCATTGAAGCTCCACAAATCCTCCAAAGAGCCTCCACCACGACCAATGATGATGACATCGCAGTCGCGTCTTTGATCAGCCAGTTTCACTGCAGCAATTAATTGCCCTGCTGAACTTTCACCTTGCACGGCTACGGGATATAAAATCACATCCACTGTAGGAAAACGACGTTTCAACACACTCACAATGTCATGCACAGCTGCGCCATCTGGCGATGAGATAATGCCTACAGCTTTAGGTAATATCGGTAGTGTTTTTTTGTGCGCCTGGTCAAATAAACCTTCTTGACCAAGCCGGTGTTTTAAGGCTTCGTATGCACGCTGTAATGCACCACTTCCCGCCTCTTCCATATGCTCAACAATAAGCTGAAACTCACCACGCCCCTCATACAAACTGACACGAACACGCAATAAAACCTGCATGCCATTTTCAGGCGTGAAACGTAATTGATTATTGCGATTACGAAACATCGCACAGCGAACTTGCGCGGCTTCGTCTTTTAACGTGAAATAAATATGCCCTGAGGCAGGCATGGCCAAGTTAGAAATCTCGCCTTCCACCCAGAGTAATGGAAATGAGCCTTCCAGCAACACACGGGCTTCTCTGACTAAACGAGAAACTGGATACACATCTTTCACCGCGCGATTTGCTACTGCGCTTCTCTGATTAGATGTAGATTGTACTGCCATAACGCTAGATATTCCTGATATAATTGCAGGATCATATTACAGGTAATTTCAGGAACGTGCCCGATGAGAATTGCTCAAGAAGCCCTGACGTTTGATGACGTATTACTCCTACCTGCGTACTCAAACGTTCTCCCTCGTGATGTCGATTTAACCACCAAGTTAACACGTGACATCACCATCAATATCCCACTGCTTTCGTCAGCGATGGATACCGTCACCGAAAGTCGCCTCGCCATTGCGATGGCTCAGGAAGGTGGCTTAGGTATTCTGCATAAAAACATGACTATCGAACAACAAGCCAATGAAGTTCGTAAGGTCAAGAAATTTGAAAGCGGTGTTGTACGTGACCCCATCACTGTTTCACCGAATACCACCATTGGTGAAGTGGTCGAGCTGACCCGTTCACACAACATCTCTGGTGTACCTGTGGTAGATGGGGACGATCTGGTCGGTATCGTCACAAGTCGTGATCTGCGTTTTGAAACACATTACAGCAATCCTGTTTCAGAAATTATGACGAAAAAAGACAAACTGGTTACCGTCAAAGAAGACGCATCACGTGACGAAGTCCTGGCACTTTTACACAGTAACCGCATTGAAAAAGTGCTCGTCATCGACGACAACTTTCATCTTACGGGCATGATTACCGTAAAGGATATTCAAAAACAAACAGATAACCCACTGGCTTCTAAAGACGATCAAGAACGCTTACGTGTGGGTGCTGCAGTGGGTATCGGTGCTGAAAGTAATGCCCGTATTGAAGCCTTAGCTGCTGCAGGTGTGGATGTCATTGTTGTGGATACAGCACATGGCCATTCTCAGGGTGTTTTAGATCAAGTTAAGTGGGTCAAACAAAATTTCCCACAAGTACAAGTCATCGGCGGAAACATCGCTACAGCTGAAGCCGCTCTAGCCTTAGTAGAAGCGGGAGCAGATGCAGTTAAAGTCGGTATTGGTCCTGGTTCAATTTGTACCACGCGTATTGTTGCCGGTGTCGGTGTTCCTCAAATCAGCGCCATCAGTAACGTCGCAAAAGCCTTAGAAGGTACGGGTATTCCCGTTATTGCTGACGGTGGTATTCGCTTCTCTGGTGATATTGCTAAAGCTTTAGTTGCTGGTGCACACACCATCATGATTGGCGGCATGTTTGCCGGTACGGAAGAAGCGCCGGGTGAAGTCGAACTTTATCAAGGCCGTTCGTACAAATCATACCGTGGTATGGGTTCAATGGGTGCCATGCAGCAAAAACAAGGTTCAAGTGACCGTTACTTCCAAGAGTCCAGCGAAGCTGACAAACTTGTTCCAGAAGGTATTGAAGGCCGTGTACCGTTCAAAGGCAGCTTGAGCGCCGTGATTCATCAGCTTATTGGTGGTATCCGTGCAAGTATGGGTTACACCGGCTCAGCGACTATTGAAGATATGCGCACCAAACCGCAATTCGTAAAAGTCACTTCTGCCGGGATGAGTGAGAGTCATGTACATGATGTCACCATCATCAAAGAAGCGCCGAACTACCGCGTTAACTAATCCTTTCACAACTGCCCCTCTCTGGGGCAGTTGTTATTTAACAGAGTTGAAGATACCTCAATGAGCAGCAACATCCACGACCACCGCATCCTTATTCTTGATTTTGGCTCTCAGTACACACAGCTTATCGCACGACGTATTCGTGAAGCCGGCGTGTATTGCGAACTGCGCAATCCGGAAATAACTGAAGCCGAAATCCGTGAGTTTAATCCCAAAGGTATTATTTTATCGGGTGGACCAGACTCAACGATTGGAGAAGCGGCACCTAGCGCACCACAAGCGGTATTTGAGATGGGTTTACCCGTCTTAGGCATTTGTTATGGCATGCAAACCATGGCTGCCCAACTTGGTGGGGCGGTAGAATCATCCAATCATCGTGAATTCGGTTATGCTCAGATTCGTGCTCGAGGTCATTCTGAATTACTTCGCGATATTGAAGATCACACTACCGCTGAAGGCTGGGGCATGCTCGATGTATGGATGAGCCATGGTGATCGCGTCGCTGAATTGCCTGAAGGTTTTAAAATTATCGCCAGCACCGACAGCGCCCCTATTGCTGGCATGGCCGATGAAGAGCGCCACTTTTATGGTGTTCAATTCCATCCCGAAGTCACGCATACCACACAAGGCCAGCGCATGATTGAGCGTTTTCTTGTAGATATCTGTGGCTGCGAGTGTTTGTGGACTTCAGCCAATATCATCGAAGACAGCATCAAAGCTATCCGTGAACAGGTCGGTGATGACGAAGTATTGCTTGGATTATCAGGTGGCGTCGACTCATCCGTTGTGGCTGCTCTTCTGCATAAAGCCATTGGTGACCAGTTAACCTGTGTCTTCGTTGATAATGGTCTGCTTCGTGAAAACGAAGGTGATCAGGTTATGGCGATGTTTGCTAAACACATGGGTATTCGAGTGATTCGTGTCGATGCCGAAGATCGTTTCCTGAATGAGTTAGCGGGTGAAGCCGATCCTGAGAAAAAACGTAAAATCATCGGCCGTGTCTTTGTTGAAGTCTTTGATGAAGAATCCGCCAAATTAAAAAATGTGAAATGGCTGGCTCAAGGCACTATCTATCCAGATGTCATTGAGTCTGCAGCAGCCAAAACCGGTAAAGCTCACGTTATTAAGACTCACCATAATGTCGGTGGCTTGCCAGAGCATATGAAACTGCAACTGGTTGAGCCGCTACGTGAATTATTCAAGGATGAAGTGCGCAAGTTAGGTGTAGAACTCGGCCTGCCATCTGATATGGTTTATCGTCATCCATTCCCAGGCCCTGGCTTAGGTGTGCGTATTCTTGGCGAAGTGAAAAAAGAATTTGCTGACTTATTGCGTAAAGCCGATAACATCTTTATCGAAGAACTGCGCGCGCATGATTTGTATGATAAAACCAGCCAGGCGTTTGCAG